>CAZFNY010000014.1:0-10286 GCA_964520275.1 Candidatus Woesearchaeota archaeon
AAGTGATTTTTAGTATTTAGAAGCCCCACAGCTTGCTGTGATTGGGAGCTTCACTTGTCATTTTGACATCTTGGATCAAGAAGAAGATAGTATTTAAATCTTTCTATATAATGGACTTTCCACTTTTAAAAGGAATTTCCCTAAAAACACAAGGTTTATAAATGTCTTTTTGTTCGATAAACTATGAAAAAGGAGGAGGGTAAAAGGGTTGTTATTTCTACTATTTATGAAGGATTTGCTATAAATTATATTATTCCTAAACTTTCTCCAGATAAATTAATTTTATTAATAGATGAGCCAAAATTTACTGAAAAAAAAGAGAAGATGAATGAAGTTATAAGGACTATTAAATCATTCTTTAAAGATAGCATTGTTGTAGAAACGGAAAAAATATCTTCATATGATATTCCTAAAATAATGTCCGAAGTAATTAAAATAATAGATAAAGAGTCTAAAGAAGGAAACGAAATAGTGGTTCATATAACCGAAGGAAGAAAAACAACTTCTCTTGCAGTTTTATTTGCTGCTTATATGAGAAAGGAAAATGTTAAGGGAGCATATTATCTCACAGAAGAGGAGCATAATATTATTAATTTGCCATTACTTAATTTTGATATTAATGGAAATAAAAAAATTATATTAAAGGAGATAGATAAAGGTAATAGTAATCTGAACATATTAATGGACAAGTTGAAGATTAAAAAAAGCGCGATGTATAGGAATATAGATGAATTAAAGAACGAAGGTTGCTTGGAAGACAACAAAGAATTAAAATTAACAGATTTGGGGAGGATAATGATCTTGTAAAATGAGAAAGAATAAAGCAATAGAGATGAATGGAGAAGGGAGATGATGCAAATGGAGAGAAAATTATTAACTCCGAAAGAGGCAGCCGAGTGGGCAAGTAAATTTCTAAATAAAATTGTAACTCCCTCAAATATTCAGTATTTAGTACAGTATGCTAAAATAAAAAGATTTAGTAATGGAAATGGGAGTATTGAAGTAGATTTAAGTGAATTAAAAGATTATTATGAAAACAATATTATTAAAAAACAAGAAAAGTGGAATGTAAAATTAGGAAGTGATCTTAATTGGAATTTATCTTTTGCCAATTTAAGAGAATCTGACACTACAAAACATGTGCATAGATTACATCCTTATAAAGGAAAATTCATTCCCCAGCTTGTAGAATATTTCTTAGATTCACATTTAAATACATTTAAGAAGAGGATTTTTTTCAAAGAAGAGGATATAATATTGGATCCATTCATGGGGAGTGGAACTACGTTAATCCAATCATCAGAATTAGGATTACATTCTATTGGGATTGATGTTTCTGAATTTAATTGTTTAATATCTCAGGTTAAGCTTGGAAAATATGATGGGTACAAATTGAGTAAAGTGGCTAAAGATATTTGTTTTAAAACGAGAGAATTCAGTCAAAAGGTGTTTGATGATTCATTTGATACTAAACTTAAAGACAAATTAAATGAATTTAATAAAAAATTCTTTCCTAATCCTGATTTTAAAAATAAGGTTAGGAGAGGGGATATTAATGAAAAAGAGTATGGTGAAGTTAAGCTTAAACAATTTTTAGAAGAAAATAAAACATTTTTTGAAAATAATGGAACAAAAGATAGACTAAATTTATTAGATGAAAAAGATATAGATCCTTTTCTTTCTAAATGGTTTCCAAAAAGAGAAAAACAAGAACTATTTTATTATTTAAAACAAGTTGAAAAAGTTGAAGATGAAAAATTAAAAAATGTAACGAAAATTATCCTAAGTAGAACCGCTCGCTCTTGTCGTGCAACTATGCATTCTGATTTAGTAACTTTAAAAGAACCTCAGATTGGACCTTATTATTGCAGAAAGCATAAAAAATTATGTGTTCCAATTAATTCAATTATTAAACATTTAATAAAATATACTTATGACACTACAGAAAGGATCGAAGAATTCTCTAAACTAAGGAAAAATGTTCATTCAGAGGTTATTCATGGAGATTCAAGGAAAGTAGATATTTTAAATGAAATTAAAAAACAAAATCCAGAATTATTTAGATTATTAAAAACTAAGAAAATTGATGGAGTATTTACATCCCCTCCTTATGTTGGACAAATAGATTATCATGAACAGCATGCTTATGCATATGAATTATTTAATATAAAAAGAGAAGATGAGAAAGAAATAGGTCCTTTGTCTAAAGGACAAGGAGAAAAAGCTAAACAGGATTATGTTGAAGGTATTAGTGACGTTTTTAGAAATATAAGTAAATTTGTCAAAGATGACGGAGATTTTTTTATTGTTGCTAATGATAAGCATAATCTTTATCCTTTAATTGCAGAAAAATGCGGATTAAAGATTGTTGATAAATTTAAAAGACCAGTATTAAACAGAACAGAGAGAGATAGACAACCTTATGCGGAAATAATATTTCACATGAAGAAAGCTTAACCTTTATCTAACATTTCTAACCCTACATAATACGGAAAATGGGTTTTAATTGCGGTTGAGTCTTCAGTATCAATTAAAGAGCTCTTCTCCTTTTTGCTAATGTTCTCTAAACCACATTTATAATGGTAGTGCAGATTATCTGCGAATTTGTGTTTAATCTTTTTTGTAGCCCCTCTTGAATATTTTGCATAAGGACATTTTCCATGAATAATATCTTCCTTAGAAAACTTATTACATTTTTCAAGACACTTTATTTCTGATTTTGAACTTAGAGTATTATCTAAATTTGAATAATTTTCTATCACATAATCGCAGAAAGGAATCCATCTTTTACATATAGGGCATCTATCCGAGCATCTAGAGTTTATAGTATCTATTGTTGCAGTTGGTATATTAGTCATCAAAGAAAAAGATCCAGATTGAATTTCTTTTTTAATACCAACTTCAATCCCATAAATATCTTTGTCTTTAGTTATTATTAGAAAATCAGGCGGCACCAATATATCTTCTCCACTCATAAATTTTTGAGTTAGCAATAAAGGAACAATATACCCTAAATTGTTTCTTAATAAAAAAATATAGACTAACAATTCATGCCATAATCCTCCTGCTGTTTTTGGCAGAATTTTATCAAAATATTTATTTAATTTTTTATCTGCATCTGACTCCTTCTCAGTTAAACCAACTTTTCCATTAAAGTTCTTGAGTTTTTCGAATAATTCTTCTTCTTTGATTTCTGGTAAGTCCATAGATAATTTCTCGAGAAAACTTTTTCTTATCTTTTTATCTACAGTCATAGACTCATAAAGCATTAATAAATTCACAAAATAAAGTACAGATTTAATGAATAATCCTTTTTTCCTTATCTTTTTATCTAAACTATTGGAGCCCTCGGTAATAAAGAAAAATCCTCTTGCTAGGAAGATGTATTCAATTATATCTGCTAAAATCATTTGCCTCGATTTCTCATTATATAACTGTTTGTAAACTTCAACTTCAGGTAATGAAAATAACTCTGTCAATTTTTTAGAATTTTCAAGATAAAGCTTATAGTTTTCTTCATTTTCATGATTCTCTTTTTTTAAAAAAGTCTCGTGAAGAATTTTTAAATGATTTATCGATTTTATAACATTATCATAAGCTCTTTGCATTTTAGATTTCCATTTTTTCTTCTGCAACTTCTTTAATCTTATTCTTTATTTTTTCTTTAAACTCTTTTCCAACTTTATCAAAAATGTCCAGAACTTCCTTATATGTTCCTTTTCCCCCCAAAAGTTCCCAGAACTTTTCTGCAACATAAAGTTCGTTTTCTTCATCCAAATATCCTTGCATGGTAAACCTGTTATAAGGTTCCGGGTGATAAGGATTATAAGGGATTGCTAAAATCGTATTTACTCTTTTCTTTCTTAATGCAATCCATTCTAATAATTTCTGTTTTGATTTTACAAAAACATCTATATTTGGCTTGGCTGTTTTTATCTCAATATAATATTCTTCATTTCCCTTTTTCAAGAATAAGTCTGCTCTAACTTTTATTTTTCTCCCGCCATTAGAGTCAGATTTTAAAATTTCTTTTATTTCTTGTTCTTTATCGGCTTTTCTAACTTTTATTTTTATCTCTTGCAGTATTTTAGAAATTGTAGTATTCTGCTCATTTGTTATCTCTCCCTCTACGTCATAACCTGTTTCCGCTTTATCAAAATGAGGTTCTGCAATAATCTTAGCCACTTTTTCATAAACTGATTGACCAAGTATCGTTGCAAGAGAATGTATAAAAGAATAGGATGCTACTTTCTCAGAGTCTTGCATTAATTTAACTAAGAAAGGCATAGAAGTTGTTTCTCTAACATAATTTGTTAATTTTTCATCTATCTTTAAACTCAATAAATCTTTTATTTTTTGAGTCTGTTCTTGATTTAAAGTCATCTTTTTATTAAAATACCTTCGTTTTTATATTTAATCCTCCTCCAAATCCTTCCTCTTGCTTAAACTTATCCGGAAATCTTTCTCAATCTTAACTTTATCTTTAATTTCATCTTCAATTTCTCCTTTCAGAATCTTGCTATTAAGCCTTGGATAGCAAACCATAGAACATTCTTCGTAAATTCCTTTATCTTTCATTAGTTTTATGAAAGCTTCTTTGTCTTCTCCTTCAGGCATAACAATTTTGTCAAACTCTTTAACAGAGGCTTTTGTATTGCTTCCGTAAATAACATCAACTTGTTTTTGTTTCGCAAACTCAATTAACTTAACCCTTAACTCGTCTTGCTCTTTCTGAAGTTCAGACAGCTTAGCTTTAATTTCCGTAAATTCATCTACAAACTGAACTCCTTGATCTTCCTTAAATTCTTCTGCTGGCTTCTCTTCTATCTCTGCAAGATGCTTGAAACTGGGGCATTCTGATTTATAGAGACAATAATCACATAATTTTGTTGTATTTGTGGGAAAATCATTTTCTTTAGTAGCTTCTTCTATTTCCTGAATAGCCTCAACAACTTCTTGCTGCAATGTTTTAAGCTGCTCATCTGTTCTCTCGCTTGTTATTTCTTTATTAAAAGCAAGCATATGCCATTTTAAAATAACTTTTTTTGCGTCTTTGAATTTATCTTTAACCCAAACAGAATACATTGCTAATTGTCTGTCTGAATCAGCTTCTTCTTGTAACTTTATTCTTGCGTTTGTTTTATAATCGCAGACAAAATAAGTATTTCCCTTGCATCCCAATTTATCTATTCGTACATGCCACTGATTTCCATCCGGTAAAGTTAATCTATCCTGAGTCTCTAATCCTAGAATAGTCATGTCATCATCTTTATGGGAGTCATAATAATCTGAAATAAATTTCTCTCCCATTTTTTTATAATTATCTGCTTTAAGCCCTTCATCTTCTTTAGCAATTAAAATATCTTCAGAATATTCTTTTTCCCACAAATCCCTATAAAATTTTATCAAGATTTTCTTTTCAACTCTTTTCTTAAATTTCTTATCTTTGTATAGTTTTTCCAGGGTTTGATGTACTAAATCCCCCATAAAAGCTTCAATTGTCTGCGTAATCTCTGGTTCAATTTTGTTTATGTAATGAAGTTTATACTGATACGGGCATGTTTCAAAGGTGTTTATTTTTGAATGTGAGTATGTTGCCATTTTCTTACATAAAACTAACAAAACTCATATATAAAAATCTATTCAATAGTTGTTCCTTATTATACTCTTCACAAAACCTTATAAAAACTTATTCTATTCTTAATTCCATGCAATCTTATGAATTCCTCGACCGCACTTTGTTCTTCCCTGAGAAAGGGATACTTGTGATTGGGGATTTGCATATAGGATATGATTTCATGCTGCGCCAGTCAGGCGTTTTATTGCCAGAAAGGCAGATAAAAGACATAATTGCAGATTTGAAAAAGATATTCAGACAGATAAAGGAGAAAGGCTGGATTTTGAGAAAAATAATCTTTATCGGAGACATAAAGCACTCTTTTGGGTTTGAATTCACAGAGAAAAACGAATTCCAGGAAGTAATGGAATTTTTAGGGGAAATCCTACCAGAAGAGAACATTATTTTGATCAGAGGAAACCATGACACAATTGATTATACTTTTGAAGGCTTGATGAAAGAATTTTATATTGAAGAAGAAATTGCTTTTATTCACGGAGATGTCTATTTTCCAGAGGCTTTTGAGAAGAAAATATCTTTGGTAGTCATGGGTCATATTCATCCCTCTGTTATTCTGGCAGAAAAAACAGGAGTAAAAAAAGAGAGTTTCAAGTGTTTTCTGGAAGGCGAGTTCAAGAAAAAGAAAATACTTATCATGCCAAGTTTTCTGGATTTTGTTGAAGGTTTTCCTGTCAATGAGTATCTGGAATTATACAGAGATGGTTTTTCTATAATTCCAAAAAAATCTCTGATGAATTTTAGAGTTCATGTCATAGGAAAAGACAAGACATATGAGTTTGGAAGCGTGAAGAGTTTGGTTTAGGAGATTTTTTCAACATTCTTTATTTCTTTTATTTTGGAAATTACTGCCAGATAAACTAGGAATCTTAAGATTCCGCTTAGAAGAAATACAAAAAGCAGTGGAGTCAGCCATCCAAAAGAAAAGTCCATTGAAGAGATAATACCTCCAAGTGTGGCTCCTATAAATATTCCAATGCCGTTCATAATGTTGAAATAAGCAATGCACAGTTGAACTCTTTGCCTGGTCACTGCATCAAAAATGAAATTGATTGCTGAAAGATTGAATCCTGCCCAGATGCATCCAGATATACTCTCCACTACGAAAAGATAAACTACCAAAAGAGTGAAATTGATTTTTATCAAGAAGGGGGCCAGTAGCCAGAGAAGAGAGGCCAGGGGGATAAACATGCCCGTAATGCGAAGCACTTTTACATTTTCGTATTTGTCTGCGAATTTTCCCCAAACCGGCATAAATAAAATAGTGGAGAGAGAGGAAGCAATAATAATTACTGTCCATAAAGTGTAGCTGAATTGGAGTTCTTTTAACATATAGACTGAGAAAAATGGAGAAGCTATTGCAGTGGCTAGCATAATCAGCGAAACAAGCAAGCAGAATTTTCCGAAATTGCTTTTAGGGATTTTGAGCAGGAATTGCTTAAAACTGAAATAATATCCTTTTTCAAGTTTTAATTCTGGTTCATAGTGCCTTGATAATAGGTAAGCAGAAACACTTCTTGCAATAAAAGCAAAGCCAAACAAGATGCAAAATCCAATAAACAACTTTGTGTGCTTGAAATAATCCAGGATAAAACCTCCGGCAAGAAGCGTGCTTAATAAGAGTGACTCTGCAATCATGTTTCTTTTTCCGAAATATGCTCCCCTGTCTTTTGATACAATGTCTTTCATCAAAGAATTCCAGGCAGGAGATACAAATGCTCCAAAAACAATCAAGATAGTATAAATAACAAGGATTGCACTGGAGCTTAATTCAGAATTTAGCCCTCTATAGAAAAAGAGAAAACCAACAAGCCATCAATGGAATCCACATCAGCGCTTGGAGAACAACCCCAAACAAGATAATCTTTTTTCTGGAATATTTTTCCATGACTTTTGAAGTAAATATCTGCGAGAAATTGCCAATAAGGTTTGGAATAGAAGTCAAGAGTCCAATCTGCGCGTTGCTCGCTCCTAAAGACAATGCATAGGGGGTTATGTATCTGAGGCCAAAGCCATCCATCACGCTGTAAGCAGAGCCGTCTTTTACACTCAGTTTTTTTGTTTTTTCTTTAAGCTCTTCTTCTGTACAATTCTCTTTTTTTTGATTCATCATAATTAAGGCTAATAAAAACTAATTTTTAAGCTTTTTTTAGAATTAAATGTAAGGAAAATTAAATCCCCAAACAATCTCTATAGCTCATCATTGACTTGAATTTCCAAAGAAGACCCAGGGTTGAAAGCTGTGTTTCAGAAGCACAATCTCCGTTGTTCTTGGCTGTTTATATGATACTGCATAAGTTATTATCGTTTAAAATTGTAAGATATTTAGAATGCATTGTTAATTTGATGTCATAATCCTCTATGTTTACTTGCTCCACATCTCCCCTTGTCAAGATATAAGATTTTTCCCATTGCCTTTCTCCAGTATCAAAATTATAAAAGCTCAGCAGGATTTTAGCATCATCTGGTAACTTCTGAATCATCTCATTATTTTTTAAGATTTCTTCAAGATTGATATAGTCTTCTGGGGTGACTGGTCTGTAAGTCACTGAAGTTTGATAATTAGTATTGCTATTTCCCGCTGATTGCTGTGAATCTTCTGGATTGTTGTCTGCTGATTTAGATTTATTTTTTTCTTTGTAATTTAAGCTCATTAAAAGCCCTCCAATAATAATTAGAATTAAGATTAAAATAACAATCAAAGTTGTTACCTTTTTTTTCTTTTTCTTCATCCTGAAATAAAAAATCCTCGCCTTTTATAGATTACTGATACTTTTTCAAAGATTATTGTTTATTACGAAACTTTTATAATACTAAATTTCTTTGTAAACCAATGAAAAGATGGGTGTTGATAGCAATTCTTATTGCTGTTGTTATCCTTATAGTTGCAGGAATACTGATTTATAAAAAAGTTTCTGCTGGAAAATCAATTGATTTTGGATTTGTGGATATAGGGGGAGAATTAGGGGGTGCCACTAAAACAAATGCTTTTGCAGAAGTAAAAACAAACCCTTTTGATTCTGGACAAAATGGATAAAAAATTATTTATCTTATTTTTTGCATTGATAATCTTTAGCTCTGGTATCTATGCTCTTTCTAAAGCAGATATAGTCTATCCTGTCAGCGAATTGGGAAATTGCGCTAGTGAGTCTGATTGCAAAATCTTTTGCGACAATAACGAAAATATTGAAGTCTGCCTGGAATTTGGAGAGAAATACGGATTGATGACTCCTGCAGAAGTTGAGGAGGCAAAAAAAGTCATGAAATTTATTTTATCTGGAGAGACTCCTGGTGGGTGTAAGACAAAACAAGAGTGTGAGACTTATTGTGATGCAGAAGGAAATTTAAATGAATGTATTGATTTTGCAGTGAAAGCAGGGTTAATAACTGAAGAAGAAGCAGCCATGGCCAAGAAGACAGGAGGTAAGGGGCCAGGAGGATGCAAAAGAGACAAGTGTGAGACTTATTGTGATGATGAAGCTCATATGAATGAGTGCATTGATTTTGCAGTCCAGATGGGAATGATGTCTCAGGAAGAGGCAGACAGGGCCAAGAAAACAGGCGGAAAGGGGCCTGGAGGATGCAAAGGAAAAGAAGAGTGTGACAAATACTGCAACAATTTTGAACATAGCGAGGAATGCTTGACATTTGCTTATGAGAATGGGTTTATCACCCAATCAGAATACGAGAAAAATAAAGGACAGATGAACCAAGGAGGAGAAGAGGGAAAATGTTTTATGGAGTGCACGCAGAAAGCAGGAATAGATTCTAAAGATTGCCCGCCTGGTGAAGGGGGGTCTGCAGAGTGCCAAGCATGCGGAAAAGAATGCATGAAGTTTTATGAAGGCCCTTGCTTGAGCGAAGAAGAATTTAAAGCAAAAGAAGCTGAATGTAATTCTCAAGGAGAAAAAATTGGAATCAAACCTGTAATGGGAGATTCTGGACAAGAAGGAAGAGGAGAGTGTGCAGTTGATGTTGAATGTTTTGATTATTCACAAAACGAACCGCCTAAAGAAGAATTTCCTTCTGGTGAAGGATTTGTGCCTGGCGAAGGAACTACTGATGGTTCTGGAGGATTTGAAGGAGGGACAGAGGAAGGCGGATCTTCTAGTTCAAGCTCTGGTGGAGGAGACACTGGTTCATCAGGCGGAGGTGAAGGGGGAAGTAGTTCATCATCAAGTTCTAGTGGGGGAGGTTCAGATGGTGGTGGAAGCTCTTCTTCTAGTTCATCTAGCGGAGGAGGAGAAGGCGGAAGCTCATCCTCAAGTTCTTCTTCAAGTTCATCATCTAGTTCTTCTGGAGGATCTGGAGGAGGCTCAGGTGATACAGGTAGTTCTTCAAGCAGTTCAAGTTTTGGTGGTTCTGATTCTGGGGGCATTACAGGGGGAGTTATTAAAAACTCTGATTCCAGCAATCCTATTATCATAAAAATCTATGTCTTGTAAAAAGTTTTTAGTTGGTTTTTGATAATATCTTTTAAGAATTAATTAGATATATGGACCCGGAGGGAATTGAACCCTCGTCTCCTGGGCTCTCCGTTTTTCTTCAAATCACTGGAGCCAGGTAGTCTACCACTAGCCTACGGATCCTTTTAAAAATAATTCATACTTTGTTTAAATAGTTTATTAGTTGGGTGCATTGTTAAGTTAAA
>CAZFNY010000015.1:0-10077 GCA_964520275.1 Candidatus Woesearchaeota archaeon
TGACCGCATCGTCAAGATTAGCCATTCTATCCTGCAATCCCAGAAATCCCGTTTTCTTTTTTGAACCTTATGACATTTTCGACAAAACCCTCAATCTTCTGCTCGTGGCTGACAATTATCAGCTGTGCCACATTGAGCTCCTCCAAGACTTCACGCATCTTGTCCAATTGCTGTTCTGAAAAGCCGTCTGTTGGCTCATCAAGTATTACAAAATCGCGGGTTTTTATCTTGCTCAGGATAGAATTGATGACCTGATTTAAAGCCAGACGATAGGCCAGAGCAATTGCTGTCCTCTCTCCTCCAGAAAGATATGCATAATCTATCTCATAATCCTGCTGTTCTACTATTGGGGTGAAATTATTATCTAGTTTCACATTAAAATTCTCTGCCACTAACATAGAGAACCATTCAGAAAATAATTTAGAAAACTCCATTTTCAGTTTAACCATGACATTTTTTTCAACATTAGCAATTAAAGAAGAAAATTTCTTGGAAAGCCAGGTTTCCAGCTCGCTTATATATTCAAGCTGTTTTTTTATCTGTTCTGTCTTTAATATCCTTTCTTTCAATTCCTGAATCTGCATAGAAAAAACCTCTATCTCTTTTCTTAATTCTGCCACTTTTATCTCTGCAATCCTCTCCTCTTTCATGGCATTTTCAAGCCCTTTTTGCTTTTCCTCGTAGAGCTTTTGGAATTTATTCAAATCAAAGATTAGTGTTTTAATGGTTTCTGACTGCCCATCTAAAAGAGCTATGTCTTTTTTGAGCATGTTGTTCATGGTCTCTATCTCTTTAAGACGTGATTTTTTTTCTTTAAGCTCTTCTAATTTCACCTTGATTATTTTCAAGTCCTGAACCTGTTTTTCTCCAAGAGATATTTCGCGGTCCAGCCGGTTAAGATTCTCTGAGATTATCTTTTTTTCCAGATTTAATTCTTCTATTTTTCTCAGATTCTGGGAAGTTTCTGATTCCAGCTTGTTGGATACATTGGCCCTGTAAGAAGGGTCAACATCCTGCAAACAAGTTGGGCACATCTCCATATTGGAAATCTTGGATTTTATGACTTCGTTCTCTCTGTTTCTTAACTGCAGAGAATTTATCTGAGCGCTGACATTAAGGTTTTTTTCATTAAACTCTTTTTTTTCAAACTTAAAAACCTCTATCTGTTTTTCTAACTGGGGAATTTTTGCTTCTTCAAAAACAAGAGAAGAAAGCTCGTTTATCTGCAAGGTAAGACGCTCGAGGTTCTTGAAATTGTTGGATATTGCCTCTCTCTTATTAATTATCATGATTTTTGTTTTTTCTACTTCTTTTTCCAGCTCTTTTTTTTCTTCAACTTTTTTTAAAACCTCTTCTCTTTCTTCCAGAATTCTTTTTTTAGCCTCTGTTTTTAAAAAAAGCTCTTTTTCCACAGAATCAATATTATAATATTTTGCATCCAAGTCATTTTCTTTTGTGACTATCTCTAATCTATCCTGCTCTAAATTTTCAGTGATTGCCTGCTTAAGCCGTTTTTCTTCTCTTAATTTGGAAGAGAGAATTGAGACATTTTCCAGAATCCTCTTGTATTTATCTATGCCAAAAACATGCCTTAAAGTGTTTATTCTTGTTTCTGGGTCTTGCAGAATAATCTGTTTCATCTCTTCTTGGGGGGTGTACACTGTGAACTTATATAGAAGGTTCTGCTTTTTTGCAAATTCTTTGGGATAGTTAAGGATTTCAAGAACTCGGTCTTTTATCTCTGTGACAGAAATCTCTTCTTTCTCACCATCGACAGTTATAGAGCAATAATCCTGCGAGATTGTCTTGTTCTTTTTGAGTGTTCTTTCTATAATCACATCCTGACCCTCAACCTCAAAATTGATTACAACTCCTCCTTCTGATTTCCCATTTTTTAAAAGAGAAGACCCTCTTTGGCCTGGTTGAAGCCCGAATAAAGCGAATTCTATTCCCAAAAGAATAGATGTTTTTCCAGAGCCAATATCTCCAGATAAAAGAACAGAGCCTTCTGGAAAAACTATTTCCTGAGATTCATAGCTTCTGATATTATTAAGAGTTATTTTTTTTAGTTTCATTTTAAAATTTCAAGAGGGCTTTTGCTCCTTCAAGCAGCCGGTTTGTAAAATTATCGTTTGTTTCACCTTCTTGCTTTTCAACTGAAAGAGCGTTCATAATAGGATTAATTAATACATTAAATTCAGAGGGATTTTCTTCTGAATAAACTTTTATTGTCTCTTCTTCCACATTTTCCTTATTTTCTACTTCTATATTAATCTCAATCTCCTTAGTATTTAATTCGTGCGTGTTTCTTAAAATAAAATAAGCGCCTTTTTGTTTTGCAAAATCCTCTATCTGGGAGAATTTTATATCTGAAGTTGTTCCTATCTCAATCTCTCCTTTTATTCTCAATAAAATTATTTTATCTTCAAGCTCTCTTTTAGAAAGCTCTGTTATTATTTTTTCTGTTGCATTGAGGGCATTTTTTATCTCTATCTCTACAGGCACAACCTCTTTTATTTTCAGGTCTATTTTTCTAAGGGACTCTGGCTGTTCTATGTCTACTATGCAGAAACTTCCGTGATTCAAATCTTCAAGCTCCTGAAAATTATTTGGGAATATTGGGCCAGGATATACAAAATTCTGATATTGAAAATCTATGTGAAGATGGCCTAAAGCATAATAATCTGCAACTGGGAGAATATCTGAATTTATGGATTCTATTGGAAGAGTCCCTTTTGCTTTGTCCAAAGTTGTGTGAAGCATTAAAATCTTGAATAATCCGGGAGAGTCATTGAGCTTTACTCTTTCAAGACTTTGGATTTCTAAACCGGATTTTTTTCCAGGATAACCATATATTGCAACCCCTCCGTAGATTGTTGGATTCAGGATTATTTTTCCTTCATACTCCTCAAAACTCCCTACATTCTTGCAGAAACCTGCTTTTTCCAAAACATCTAGAAAAGTCTTTCCAGAAACAGAATAATCGTGAGAACCGGCAATTATAAAACACGGGATTTTCGAGTCTTTCAGCTTTTTAAATTGTGCGAATGCCTCTTTAAGGACTTCTATACCAGGATATGCTGAGTCGAACAGATCTCCTGAAATAAGGATAAAATCCAGCTTTTCTTTGATGCAAGTATCCATAGCCATTACAAAAGACTGAAAATTCAAATCCTGCATTGGCTGCTGCTTCCAGCCTCCAAGGTGAACATCTGCCATGTGTGCAAAGCGTACCATTTTTATTGTTTAATTCTGTATTTTTAATTAAAAACCTTTATAATCCTGGGATAATCAATAGATATATAAAATTGATGGTGATGGAGTGTAAAAATGAGAGTAAACATTCTTTTTGGCGGAAAGGCTGGACAAGGCCCGAATATACTAACTCACTTACTCGGAGAGGCACTTGTCAAAAAGGGGTATTCTGTGTTTTATGCAAGAGATTATCAATCTGTCATAAGAGGGGGCCATAATTTTAATGTCCTGACTTTTTCTGAAGAGCCTGTTTTCAGTAACGACAATGAGCTAGATGTTTTAGTTGCTTTGGATGAAGACACAGAGAATATTCACAAAAAAAATCTTAAAAAACAAGGGATTTTATTAAAAGGAGAAAAAGAGAATATGTATTATGCTGGCGCAGTTTTCAGATTATTTGGATTTGATTTTGGATTTTTGCAGGAAGAACTGAAAAAACTGAAAAATTATGAAGAAAACTTAAAGAATACAAAGGAAGGATATGAAAAAGAGCGAACAAGTTTCTTTAAAGTAAAAGACATTAAAAATAATAATTATTTCCAAAATGGCAGCCAGGGAATATCGCAAGGAGCTGTGAAATCTGGACTTGATATCTATTATGCTTATCCTATGACTCCTGCCACCTCAATCCTGAATGAACTTGCTGAAAAACAAATAGAAGAAAACCATCTTGTTCTTGAGCTGGAAAATGAGATTGCTGTGATAAATGCTGCTATTGGAAGCGCAATTATAGGAGCAAAGGCTATGGTTGGAACATCAGGAGGAGGTTTTGATCTAATGACAGAGGGGTTGAGCCTTGCTGGAATGGTTAAAGTTCCTTTGGTGGTTTATCTTAGCCAAAGACCTGGACCTGCAACAGGAGTTCCTACATACACCAGTCAGGGTGATTTAGATCTTGCAAGATATGCTGGACATGGAGAGTTTAATAGAATTGTTTTGGCTCCAGGAGATCCTAAAGAGTGCCAGGAATTAATAAGCCAGGCATTTTATTTCTCGCAAAAATATAAAATTCCAGTAATTGTCTTGAGTGATAAGCATCTTGCAGAAAGCTTCTACACTCTCGAAGAAAAACCCAAAATAACCAGTTCAAAAAAATCAGCTGTTTTAAAAAAATACAGTAGTTATGAACACACAAAAGAAGGGATTTCAACAGAGGACACTTCTGTCATAAAAGCAAATTTTGAGGCTCGGTTAAAAACAGGGAAAGATATTGCAAAAGAAGCTGAAAAATTTGAAAGTTTTAAATTGCATGGGAAAAAACAAAGCAAGAACATTGTTGTTTCTTGGGGTTCAACAAAAGGAGCTATTTTAGATTCTATAAAAGACGTGGATTGCAGATTTTTACAGGTTTTATATATTGAACCTTTTTCAGAAAAGATAAAATCGGTTTTGCAGGGAAAAAACATAATTCTTGTTGAGAATAATGCAACAGCACAACTAGGAAACTTGATTGCAGAAAAAACAGGGATTTTTATTGAAGAAAATAATAAGATATTAAGATATGACGGCAGGCCATTTTTGGCTGATGAATTAAAGGAGGAAATAAAAAATAGGTTAAAATGAAAATATATTTAATTCATGGATGGGGGGGAAGTTCGCAAGGAGGGTGGTTTAACTGGTTAAAAGAAAAACTTAAAGGAAAAGCCGAGATTATCACTTGGGATATGCCTGAGACAGAAACTCCTAAAATTGAAAAATGGGTCGGATTTTTAGAAAAAAATGCAAATCCTGACAAAGAGACTTATTTTATTGGCCATAGTGTTGGATGCCAGACAATAATGAGATATCTTGAAAGGATAAATAAAAAAATTAAAGGAGTTGTTTTTGTTGCAGGATGGTTTAATCTAAAAGGCCTTGAACCAGAGGAAATGGGAATTGCAAAACCATGGATTGAAACCAGGATAGATATTGATAAAGTAAAGAGTAATTGCAACAATTTCCTGGCCATATTTTCTAATGATGACCCTTATGTCCCTTTATCTGATGCAGAATTATTTAAAGAAAGATTAAATGCAAGAATAGTTATAAAGAAAAACCAGGAACATTTTAATAATGTTACAGAAATAAAAGAGATTTTGGAGTTTTTAAGATGACCATCAACTTATCCACAACAATGAGACCAACCTGGTGTCCGGGATGTTTTAATTTCCAGATACTGGCAGGAGTGAAAAAAGTCATTGAAGAAGAAATCAAAAAAGGAAAAAAGAAAGAAGATTTTGCAATTGTTGCGGGAATTGGATGCCATGCAAAAATATTCGACTATCTAAATTTGAATGGCATCAACACACTGCATGGAAGAGTTCTGCCAACCTGTCTGGGAATCAAGATTGGAAATCCAGCTATTCAGGTCTTGGGTTTTTCTGGAGACGGAGATGCATATGCAGAAGGAATAGAGCATTTGATTCACGCTGCACGATATAATTCTAATATCACTTATATTGTCCATAATAATCAGGTTTTCTCTTTAACAGTAGGGCAACCGACGCCAACAACAGAAAAAGGGTTTAAAGACAAGACAACGCCGTTAGGAGTCAAAATCGCTCCGATAAATCCTATAAAAATCATGCTTTCTGCTGGTGCAAGCTTTGTTGCAAGGGTTTATGCA
The DNA here is from genome assembly GCA_964520275.1 of Candidatus Woesearchaeota archaeon. Lineage (GTDB taxonomy): Archaea > Nanobdellota > Nanobdellia > Pacearchaeales > GW2011-AR1 > CAZFNY01. The sequence goes on from CAZFNY010000015.1 coordinate 5,861, forward strand.
GACGTTGATTCCATTGAACAAATATTAAAAGAGGCCATGAAACATAAAGGATTTTCTTTTGTTGAAATCTTGCAGCCTTGCATAATTTTTCATCCAGATAGAAATTACAAAGAAAAAATTTATGATTTGCAAAAATCCGGACATGATAAAAAGAATTTCAATGAAGCCATGAAAAAAGCAGAAGAATTTGATTATGATACTGCAAAAAAAATTCCTATGGGAATTTTTTACCAAGCACAAAAACCAGTCTTTGAAGAGCAATTTCCACAGCTTCAAAAAATTGGAAAACTTGGATGGAAAGGGATAAATCGGTAAGCTTATAAATAAACTATTTCTGTGAATGGGTTATAGGTAAAAAAATAATAGATGAGAAGATTAGAGAATGTAATCTTTTACTCCTGTATATTGGAAGATATGAAATTAAATTAGACCAGGCTAAAAATAGAATAATCCTTCCAAAGGAGATAAGAAACACACTAAACGCAAGAACAAAAAAAATGGAAATAAAAAGAGAAAACCTTATCTGGAGTTGGGAAAATGAAGGAGGAATTCCCTATTTTTCTTTGTGGGATTATTTTCCTGAAGACAGAGACCCTAACCTTTGCCAAAATGTACCTATTGAATATGGAGAGAGTTTGAGGATAGTCCTGCCAAAGAATATTGAATTGAAAAGAAATTTGAGCATATCAGGAAAAAGAGATCATTTTGAAATTTATAATTTAGAGGACCTCAAAAGAATAGAAGAAATGAAAAATGCAAATTATCGGGAAGGGGATAACTCATAAACAAAAAGTTCTTCGAAAAAAATTTTTTTTCTGGCTAATAGGATTGTTCTGTAATTTTTAAACTCTTGGTTTATTCTTTTCATTGGGGTCAGAGAGCTTAGCAATAAAATGGCTTTTCCTTCTGGGGCCAGGTAATTTTTAATATTTTTTAAGAATTTTAATATTGTTTCATCTCCGGTCTTTCCGCCTGTTGTATCTTTTTCTTTGTCAAATTTATCTTCAGGAAGATACGGAGGGTTGAAAATTATCAAATCAAATTTTCCTTTGATGTTGGAGAAGAGGTTGGATTTTATTACTTTGGATTCTGGGAAATTTATCTTTAAATGATTTATTGCCTTGGGGTTTATATCAAGTAGGGTGATATTTTTAGGATTAACTCCTGTATTGATAAAAGCATTTGTTAATATTCCACTTCCGCTACCAACATCTAGCACTTTAATATCATTTTTATCTAAATTATCAATAATATTTTTTTTTAAAACATCTGTTAAAAAATAAGAGTCTTCACCTGGTTTATAAATATCCATTTTATTCTAAAAATTTGCCAAGAATTTTAAGAAGTTCCTGTTTGTAAAAGAAAACAGCTGCTAAAATACCGAGAAGAACAACTAATATGGAAATTAAAATTATGGCTATCCAATCTGTGCCTTTTTTCTGGTCCACGCTTCCATAATTAGATACTATCTGTTTTGGATTTGCTGGCTGTTTCTGGATTTGGGCAGGTGGAGGAATTGGGGCTGTTGAAGGTCTTGAAGCCGGAATTGGCTGAAGAATATTTTGAGGCTTTTGGGGCGGTGCAGCCATTTGTGGTTTTTGAGTTGGTTGACTAGGCTGAGAAAACTTGGGCGGAATTCTTAGGATTGGCTGAGAAAATTGAGTTGGTTGTTGAGATTGGGTTGGATAATTATATATGGTTTGTTGCTGGGAAGGTTTTATTTGGGGTGTTTGTTGGGAAATTATCTGTGGTTGAACAGAAGGCTGCAATCCTCCTTCTTTTAATGCTCTTGCTGCTTCTTCAATATCTTCTTTAGTATAGCCAGAATTATAAAAGGATTGCATCGCATTTTCAAGAGACTGTCCTCTGGATAGAGCTAATCTTAATCCTCCGAGAATATCATTCCTCATTTGGATTCGCCCCGAATACGAATGAATGCAAATCTTAGATTTGTTTTCACCATAAAATATTAAAGAATGTGTTATTTAAAAAGTTATAATCTGAGTCTCTGACCATCCTGCATCAGATGACATTCTTTTCCTGCCCTAAAACCCATTTCTCTTGCAAGCTCTATCATAGGAGTCAACTGCTGTGTCGAGCCGTGAGAAGGAATTATATTCTGCGGGTTTAGAATAGAAATCAAATCCCGAATATCCTCTTTTCCTGCGTGGCCTGAAACATGGACATTATCAAAAATCCTCACACCTATTTTTTTGAATCTCTTATCCATCTTTTCTTTGTTGGCTATGTTTATCGGAGCAGGGATTGTTTTTGAAGAAAAGATTATGTTATCGTTTTTCTTAAATTCAAAGGGAAGCTCTCCTTTTGAAAGCCTGTCCATAATGCTTCCTGGCTCTCCCTGATGGCCTGTGCAAACAACCAAAGAATTTTTTCTGTTTTTTGAAACTGTTTTCAGGATTGACTGAACTTGATTTTTATAAGAACCCATATAAATCTTGTCCTTGAATGGGCACATCCCCACTTCAATTGCAGAAGAAGTATATTTTCTCAGGCTTCTCCCAAGAAAATAAACTTTTCTTTTAAGCTGGGTAGCATAGTCAACAATGCTCTTTAATCTCGCTATGTGAGAAGAAAAAGTTGAAACAAAAATCGCAGAGTGCTCGTTTTCAATAGTGATAAGTGCCTCTTCAACCATGGCTCTTGCTATTTTCTCGCTTGGAGTTTTCGCTTCTAGACCAGAATAAAGAGAGTCAACAATCAGCACCTTAACCCCTTCTTTTGCTATTCGCCTCATTGCGTCATAGTTAGGAGGCAGACCTAATACAGGGTTATTGTCTATCTTGAAATCATTGGCATAAACTACAACTCCTTCTGGAGTATGGATTGCCAACATAGATGTCTGGATAGTTGAGTGGGTCATATTGATAAACTCTACCTTGTAGTTTCTTTTTTTTCCTTTGACCAAAAAAGAAGAATTAGGCTGAACAATATTCAGCTTGTTTGGGAGCACCATCTTTTCATCTTCTAAAATTTTTTTCAGAACAGAGATTGTAAAAGGAGTTCCCACAACAGGGGCGTTATATCTATGAGACAGATAGGGTATTGCTCCGATATGGTCAAGATGCGCATGGCCCAGAAGAATTACCCTTACTTTATCTTTTAATCCGTAACCATCCAATATCAAATCATTTGGAAGAGCACCTATTCCTCTTAATTTTTTTTCAGAATAAGCTGTTTGCTGCTCTTCTTCTTCCTGAAGTTCTACAACAGCAGGCAGATAAAGACCTGCATCAAGAATAATTGCGTCATCTCCGGTCTTGATGACAGACATGTTTTTTCCGACTTCATTAAATCCTCCAACCGTATAGATTTCCATCTTTTTTGATTTTCTTCTCTTTTATAATATTCATTAGAGGACTGGGTTTAATAATCTTTTCAGAAGGACAAAAAGATTAATTAAATTATTAGGTTAGTTGTAGAAGCAGATAGATTATTCAACTCTACTCAATCTTTGAGAGTCTATTATTGGTTCAAAAGCGGGGGGTTCTCTTGCAGTATATAGAACACAGTCTGAAAGATTTCTTCCGCTAATTTCTACCATATCCCCTACATTGATAGATGTTATAGAAGTGGGAACGTGCTCGCGAGATTTATCTGTTTTAATATTAAAGGGGATAAATGGGATATTCTCTTCATTAATTTCTACAATTAATCTTTGATAAGCATCAGATGAGTCTTCCCACATATTTTTTGCAAGTACTTTTCCCCTATAACACCCACCATCTATTTCACTTTTCAAGAATCTTGTCATGTAATTATCAAAAGACATAAGGGCATAATAAATTGACCAGATATAAAGATTTATATTCTGTAAAACATAGGTTATGTCATGAAAGAAAATCAAAGATTTTCATTCATTCGTCTTTCGAGGAAATCCGAATGAAAGCACTCAGACCTTCTGCCAAGGAAAACAAGAGATATCTTTTAGTCAGGGGCACAAACCTGAAAGAAAACATAGAGAAAGCTATCTTGGATTTTATTGGAGTTTTGGGCATGTCAAAAGCAGGATTATCTTGGATTCATGCAGAAAAAGATTCTGCTATTATTTCTGTGAACCGGGAAGCATTGAATGAAGTAAGGGCTTCGCTGTGCGCCTGGCCTGAAAAAATGAGGGTTGAAAGAGTCAGTGGCACTTTAAAAGGAGTGAAGCTCCCAATCACAGCAAGCTGTGGGGCTTCTAAATACTAAAAATCACT
>CAZFNY010000016.1:0-10057 GCA_964520275.1 Candidatus Woesearchaeota archaeon
AGAAAGATAATATTATCTTTGGTGATTATAGGAATTCACCAAAGCCTGAAATAGTAATCTATTTTTTAAGGTAAACTTTTGTAAGTATATTCTAGCAAATCTATTTAAATTCACAGAAAAGTTTATAAATAAATTATATGTTAACTTACTATGCAAGATAACAAAAACCCTTACAGTGCTATTATCGGAAAAATGATAGTGACTAAAGAGGGGAAAAGACTAGGATTTGTTAAAGACATAACCTTTGAAACACGGTCAGGAGAGATAATAAGCTTAGTTGTAAAAGACGCAACACCTTATACAAGGACTCTTAATCTTGAAAAGACTTCTTCAAGCGATTTTTTGATACCTTACAGTGCAATAATCGCAATAGGTGATTTTGTGATAGTTTCAGAAGAAGACTTAATTTAAATTCTATATACAAATATTTAAAAACACTTTTGCAATTTTATTAAAATGAAGCTTTTGGGATTTAACTTTGACAAGGTTTATGCAGAAAAACTTTCTAGCAAAGCAGAAAACCTTAGTGTTAATTCCAAAATTGACATACCTGAGATAGTTCAGGCAAAAGCAGATTTCTTTAATACTCCTGAAGAAATATTGGGAATTAAATTTGTATTTGGCCTTGAATACGCCCCTGATTTTGCCAAAATAGAACTTTCTGGAAGTATGCTCATCGCACTTGACCCAAAAATAGCAAAAGAAGTATTAAAACAATGGAAAGATAAAAAAGAGACTCCAGAAGACTTTAGGGTGTTCTTATTCAATATTATTCTCAAAAAATCAACACTTAAGGCACTGCAGCTTGAAGAAGAACTTAATATTCCACTACATATGCAATTACCCTCGCTAAAAAAGCAAGAGAAATCCTAATTCTGAAAACCTTTATATAAACCCCTTTCTTTGTAAATTCATGCGTATTTCTAAAGAAAAAAAAGATAAGATTGCCGAGCAGATTTTGGCTTTTTTATATTCCACTACCCCCAAACCAATGTTTACATCTTATATTGCTAAAGAAATTGCAAGAGATGAAGAGTTCACTAAGAAGATACTTCTCGATTTATTCTCTAAAAAGCTCATTATAGAAGTTAAAAAAAATCCTTCTGGCAAACAATATATCAAACGATCTAGATGGAAACTCAGCGAGATAGCTTACCAATCCTACAAAAAGAGTCAAGAAAATAATAATAGTTATATCCCACCATATTAAACTTTTTATACTTCTATAATATCTTCTCTGTATGGATCAAATAAGAGAGGCGTTTCAAAAGGTTAGAGACAATATTAATAATTTAACTTACGAAATAGATTCCTTAAAAATAAGCCTAGCAGAAGTTAATTGGAGGCTCTCTAGATTAACAGACGAAATAAAAAGCTTTGTATTTCAACATTCAAATCAACCTCAAGACAGCCATTTTACAGGACAATCCATTCCAACACATATCCCACAAATCCCAACACACCCAACACATTCTTCGACAGATAATTTCCATTTTAAGCCTCAAAAAGCCCAAAATTGGGTTATTTCCACAGGAAATGAAGGGGTTCCAACAGACAGACAGACAGACCAACAGACAGACAGACACACCAGAATACCTCCATTTATCCAAGAAAAAACAAACCCCATTCAATCCAAAAACTCTTTGGCAAACGCTTCTGAAATTATTAATTCTCTCAACTCTCTTAAAAAAGAGATACGTCTCAAATTTAAACGGCTTACTGAGAGAGAGATTCTTGTGTTCTCTACACTCTATCAACTCGACGAGGAAAGAGGGTTTGCTGACTATAAATCCCTCGCCCAAAAACTTAATCTTACTGAAAGCTCTATTAGAGATTATGTTGGCCGGCTTATAGTCAAGGGAATTCCCGTCGATAAAACCAAATTGAATAACAAAAACATCCAATTGAATATTCCAGAAGCCCTTAAACAAACAGCCTCTCTTTCCACAATTTTACAACTTCGAGATCTTTAATCTACTTTTTCGTCCAAACGAATATCTTCTCTTTCAAGCCCATTAGTTTTTATTCTCGTCTTTCTGTTAAAATTTAGCCTTTTTAAGCCCCTATTTGCTTAATTTTTGGCCTTCTTTTTTCTTATTTTTGGGTTATTTATTTTTTTATACTCACTTTTAACGTTTTAACCATGATTCTTTAATTCTCCTTTCCAGCATTTATCCATTTTTTTGATGTTTTTTATAATTTTTATTTAATTTTAACTCTCACTTTTCGTTTTTTAACACTGTTTTTTCACTGTTTTTCTCACACCTTTCGGATTTTTACACTTTTTCTTCATTTTTCTCTGTTTTTTCAGGCTTTCTGCTACTACCTATCTTAACTTTCACTTTTGATTTTTTTAGTATTTTCTCCTTCATATCTTCTTCAATATAAACTCTCTTTTTTCCATTCTTTTCAACCACCTCTAATATCAACCCCTCACTTTTCTGTTTTATGCTGTTTATTTGCCCCCTTATAGTTGATCTCTCTTTTCCAAGCATAGCCGCTAGATCATCATAACTAAGCCTCATCTCTGAATTTAATAATACCCATAAGATTGCCCTTTCAGTAACAGAAAATTGGTCTAATTTTGATGTTTGAACACCTGTTTGAACACCTGTTTGAACAGCATAAACAGCTGTTTGTTTATCCCAAACACCTCTGGGTGTTTTAAACACCCTTGCAGGCTTCAATTCATTCATCATTGCAAGAACATTTTTCAATCCTTCCACTTCTCCCTGAATCGACGACAAAACCTCGTTTAAGTCTTCAATCTGTCTTTGTTGTAAATTTTTTTCAGAATTAAGGTGTTTGATCCAGCCAGTAACAGCAGTAATATCTTTTTTTACACTTTCAAAACTTTTTTTTGTGTCTTCTTCAACACGTCCTACATCTCCTTTTTTGAACAGCCATCCAAACATACTTTCCCTAAAACACCCCCATTTAAAAATCTTTTGTTTTTACGTCGAAAATTTTTCCACTAAAACAGAGAAAAACACTAAAATTATCTATCGAAGCCCCTGTTTTTCCTATGGAAAACCCTGGCTGTTTGAAATTTATTTTTTTGGAAAACAGCCTGTTTAAACAGCCACAAACACTTTCAAACACCCAAACAGCAAAAACACCCCCTAAAAACACTCGTTCAAATTACTCTCTCTGCAGTTTTTCTCTCGTCGACAACTAACACAAACAGCTGTTTAAACACCCCCCCCAAACAAGCATAAACCATCAGATAAGGATTGTGTTAAATTTATAAGCAAGATTTTCCCTTAAAATCTATGAAAAAGATAGTGAGGTTTGAGGATATTGCAAGATATGAATCTTTTATTTTTGTCGGTTTGTTGATGACAATAGGAACAACAATAAAACTAGCTTGAGTCTATGATTTTTCTTCAGACTGGTTCTGGCTTATTGCAGGACTTGGATTGGTCGTTGAAGGCTCAATCTCTCTAATAAAACAGAAAAGATTTGATAAAAAATATAAGCTTATTGATGTTGGAAGTGAAGAGTATAAAAAGATTTATTCTTAAAACACTAAAAATAATGGCCGTTCACTAAGTTAACCCAAGTGCAAAAGAAAGCTTTATAATCTATATTTGCCTTAAAAGATTAACATTAACTAAATGTTAAAAAAGGAGGTTGAAAATGGCAAAATTAACTGCCTGGCTGATAACACTTGTAGGTGTGCTTTTGATATTACCTTTGCTTAAGGTAGATATTGGAGCAAGTCTAAGTGCCTGGCTAATTGCATTGGCTTGGTTAATTATTGGTATAAGCAAGCTCATGCGAAACTACGGCAAAAAGAAGAAATAAATTTAATTTTTAATTAATCTTTTTCTATTTTATTCTCCTATCTTTTTAATTTATCATTTCCATACTTTTAGTTCTATTTTTCCACTTTCTTTTATCCTTTCACTAAGCTAACCTAAGTGCACAACCCACATCATGCCGCAAAAGAAATAGCAAAAATTTTGCGGGAAAAATTAGAAAATTATCAAAAATTTCAAAATATTACAAAATATCACAGATATTTTTAAAAAGTCTATTCATGAGATTAAATAATGAGTTTTAAAGAAGATTTAGAAAAAAATGAGATTATAGGAAAATTTTATATTTATTCTTAATCTCTGTTTCCAAGAATCATTTATAGGGTTGAAAGCCAATATGAAGATAGATTAGAACGTTTTCCTGAAATAAGACTTCCAAGAATAAGAGGTTCTTTGTTTGATTCTAGGTCTGGTCAATTTCTTGGAAAGGGAGTTAAGGAGTTGTCACACTGTCTTAAGGATCAAAATGCCCCAGAAGATTTTAAACCAAAGCCAGAATAATCCTTTCACTTTCCTTACCTTAGTTCACAAAAATACAACCTTCCTCTGAAAAACCGGTTTTATGTGTAAAAACTTCCCCTAATACTGATTAGAAGAGGTTCTTTGAATATATAGCCGAAAAGTATTTATTCTCCAAATTCTTGATTTAAATATGGTTATTATTAAATGCAATAGTTGTGGAAAAGAAACATTCAATCATTCAAAGGGGCTGTGTATTACTTGCTACAAAAAATTAAAATGGAAACCCAAGACGATTATATGTAAAAGATGCAACCAAGAGAAACCCCATCATGCAAAAGGATATTGTAAAAATTGTTCAAACATATTATTTCATTATGATTTAATCAAAAAACACAATTATAGGAAATGGCATAATATAGAGTTGGATTATTATAATAAAATTACCCAGAAATGCGTACTCTGTGGTTTTGACAAAGCTGTAGATTTACACCATTTAGACCAAAATAAAAAGAATAATTCAGAGTCTAATCTAATTGGATTATGTCCAAATCACCATAAAATAATTCACCTGCAAGAATATAAAGACAAGATGTTAAAACTTATAGAGAAAAAGAGGAAGGTAGATTTATGATGCAAAAAGAGGAAGTGGATAAATACACTGAAAAAATTAAGACAGAGTTAAAGATTAGGGGGAGTAGCCCAAGAACCATAGGGTCTTATCTTTTCTTTCTCCAACCATTCTTAGAGTCAATTCCAGATCCAAAAAGTGTTGAGGTTGACCAGGTCAAAACCTTTTTAGCCAGCCTAATAGATAGATATAGCAACAAATCCAGGTCTTTGGCTGTCTCTAGTCTTAGATTTTTCTTTAAACGAGTTATAGACCGTCCAGATATTTTTGTTAAGTTAGAAGTTCCAAAAAAACAAAAAAGACTGCCAGTAGTATTATCTGTCCAAGAAGTTAAAGATTTGTTAGATTCTGCCAATTTTCTTAAAAGTCAACTAATCATAAGGATGTTATACTCTTCTGGCCTGAGAGTTTCAGAACTTGTTAATCTTACGCCTATGGATCTAGATTTTCAACAGAATATTGGGTGGGTTAGAAAGGGCAAGGGTAGCAAGGATAGAATCTTTAAGATAGCCGAAAAGATTAACAAACAACTTCAAAAGTATTTAGATAAGAATCCAGAAAACAAATATCTCTTTTCAAAAGATCGCCCCATGTCTACTAGGAATGTTCAAATAATCATAAAAAAAGCAGCAAAACGGGCAGGAATTAATAAAAAAGTAACCCCTCACACATTGAGACACAGTTTTGCCACCCATTTGTTAGAAGGAGGAGAGAATTTATTTGTCATACAACAGCTATTAGGTCACGAAAACCTCGAAACAACAAGAATTTATGCCCATATCAGCCAAGAGCAAATCAAGAATGTAAAATCGCCTTTGGACAGGCTATAAAATGATTATTAAACCAACATCAACAGAAGAGGCTATGAAATTTTTATATACTATCTTAAATCAAGGCGACTCAAGATATAATAATCCGGCAGAGGAATTTTTGCTTGCTTCAGCAATTTTAGATGGTGCTATTTCTTTAGAAAAAAAAAAGACCTGCCCAATACAATAGATTTAACAAATGAAGAATCTGGAAAAATCTCCAATCCACAGAAAAAGGAAAAAACTATTGCTAAACTTCTTTTAAAAAATGCGGGATTCAAAGAGGAGGAAATATATTTTGAAAGGATGTTCAGGGGTTCTAGACCAGATGTTTTAGGAGAAAAAGATAATATGCTCATTCCTGTTGAATGTTGTTCTTGTCGCGTCAATAAAATTATAGATTATCTAAATTATGTTCAAGAAGTTTAGGTTTTTACTCGTGATGATTTTGAGTGGTTTATTTTTAGAAAAGGGGTGAATTGGGATAAAATTATAAGATTTAATGAACAAAGACTAAAAGAACTCAAAAAGATAAAATTCCCAACAGATAATTTATAAAATGTTGTTTACTTAATTACTTCATGGAAAAATTAAATAATTCTCTCAATAAGGTAAGGGTTGGAGAAGATGATCGCGTGCCAATAGAAAGTAATAGGAAGGTATGGTTTTTGTGGACGACTATCAGAGGAGATTGGGATGCTGAAGCAATAACAAGAAGTGATTCTGTGATTAATGCTTTAATTAGCTCAGAAGTCGTTAATGTTTTCTGTGTATGGCACGGAGGGTATAGAACCGATTTATTTTTGATGAATAAAGAAAAATTAATTAATAGATTAAAGAAATTAACTAAAAAAAATGGATACTAATGAAATTGAGATTTTAAGAAAAGAAAATGAAGAATTAAAAAAAGAGTTGGAAAAATTAAAATCCTTAAGAGTAAACCAGAAAAAGGGCATGACTGAAAAAGCACAAAAAGGAAACCCTGTTGCCCGAGTTGCTTTTGGTTATAATATAGTCAAGGGGGTTCTTGTTCCTGCAGAAAATTCTTACATTATTGAAGAAATTTTCCAGGATTTTTTAAATCAGAATATCAGCCTCACACAGCTAGCCAAAAAATACGGGTTTTCAGTGAATGGATTAAAAAAGATTTTAACAAACTTTACATATATAAGCAAGATAAAATTTGATAGCAAAGTTTTTGACGGCAATCACCCTCCACTGATTTCTTCCACATTATTCAACCATGTTCAGAACAAATTGGAAAAGTTAGGGATTAAGCAGAACTAAATAATTATCTAATTGTTTTTTGGGTGTAATAATCTTTATAAACAAATTTTTCAAATCTTTAATAATGACAAAGAGAGCATTAGTTGTTGGGGGAGGAGGTTTAAGGGGAGCTTATGATGCAGGAGCACTCGTCACATTAAGTAGAAAATTAGGTTCAAGTTATTTTGATTCTGTTTATGCCTCTTCTGTTGGAGTTTTCACCTCAACTTTTTTTGTTTCTAATCAACCAGATACAATTGAAAATACTTGGAGAAATTTTGTTCATAGCAAACAAATAGTTAATTTTATGAATCCTCTAAAGGGGAAGCAGATTTTGGATATTGAATATCTTGTTGGTATATTTCAAAGTGAAAGTTCGCTTTTAGATTTAAAAGCGGTGATTAATTCAAACACTAAATTAACTTATGTGCTTACTACATATCCTTCTGGAAAAGTTAGATATTTTCAGCCGAGCGAACATAATTTATTTGATGCTATGAGGGCTTCTTCAGCACTTCCTATTGTGCATTCTCCAGTTAGAGTTAATGATCAACTCTTCTGTGATGGGGGTTTAACTGATAAACTTCCTATAAAGAAAGCTCAAGAAGATGGAAATGAAGAGATAATTGTTATATACAACAAAACTCCAGGATTTTCTTATAGCCTTAAAGAAGCTATAACCACAAAATTTTTAGCAAGTGCTTTGCCAAAAAACATTTCTAAATTGGTCAAAGAAAGAGAAAATCAAAATGGAGAGTTAGACAGAATGATCCAAAATAACACTAAAATAAGAATTATTAGGCCCAGAGAAAATCTTCCTTTAACATCAATGTTAGACACAGATAAAAATAGGATTAATGCAAGTATTGATATGGGAATTACCGATGCTGAAGAATTTTTAAAGAATTATTTTTAACAGGAAACTAACGATACGATTTCTGCCTCTTTCTTCTCGCCTTGCTGTCTCCCGGCTTGTAAGTCTCTTTTCTCCTGACATCTGCGACAAGAAGGCTTCTGTCATACTCTATATATATCCTCTTTAATTCAGAAGATTTTGAAAAATCAACAATTGCCCTGGACAAAGCAACTCTTGAAGCTTCTATCTGGCCTTTTTCCCCTCCGCCCCTGACCTCAATCTGCACATCAAAATTAATTTTTCCAAGAATCTTTTCTGCTATCCTTAATGGCTCCTCTATCCTTAATCTGTCAAAAAGCTGAAGAGTCTTGTAATTTTTTTTATTTATAGTTATTCTTCCATTTCCCTCGCTGATGACCGCTCTTGCGACAGCAGCCTTTCTCTTTCCTGAAGTTATTATCTCCTTCATTGTGAGATGTCCTTTATTCGAATAAATTTATTTTTTTCAGATTCCAAGGCAATTTTTTCAGAAGATTCAAACTCTTTTGGAACCTTCGGATAACATTTTATTTTTTTAAAAGCATCTCTCCCTCTCCCAGATCTATGGTCTGGAAGCATACCTCTTATAGCTCTCTTGACAATTAGATGGCTCAGTCTCGAATGCTTTGGTCCTCTCTGCCCGCTTCCAACTCTGCTTCTTTTTGCCTTAAAATTTTCTTCAATGTTTTTCCTGTTTCCAGTGATAATAACCTGCTCGCAATTCACAATTGCGATTTCTTCTCCTTTCAATGCTTCTTTAGCAGCATAACTGGCAAGTCTTCCCAAAACAGCGTCTTTTCCGTCGATGATTTTTGTCATTTTAGTATCTTTACTCCTTTAGCTTCTGGATTTTTTTTAATTTCTTCAAGTATACTTAATGTCTCGCAACCAGTTTTTAAGAGCTTTTCTCTTGCTTTTTCTGAAAAATTAAGTGCAGCAATCTTGATTTTTTTGTCAACATTTCCCTGAGAAAGAACTTTTCCAGGAACAACAATTATCTCTCCTGCCTTTGCTTCTGGATTTATTTTATCAAGATTAATCTCCACCCTGTTTCTTCTAGAGCCAGTAAGAACAGAAGCTGTTTCCAGCCAGCCTTTATGTTTTTTAGCAGCAATTATTGTCTCGACTAATTCTGGATTTCTTTTCTTCTGAACTTGTTTTTCAATCTTTGTTTTTGATTTAACCATGTTGTATTAAATTTAGTAGAAGTATTAACCCCTACTATCGCGTTAGCTCGCAGGTTTGTAAAATTTGGAGAAGAAATGGGTTTATAAATTATTTGGTTGGGGGTTTGTTAGAGAATAAGTTCTTTCTAATAAAGAGGATAGTTATAATATTATTTAAAAATATCAATAACTTTTATTTCTAGACTTTTCAGTAATTCGGCAGTATGTAGCTCTACACAATCTGTATTTTTTGTAGAGGGATGATAAGAAGATTCTAATAATCCCCATGTTCCTAAGGCTATTAACCCCGCTACAAAATAAGCAATTACAACACTATTAGGGGTTATTATTTGTCCATCATACAACTCTTTATATTTATCTTTGTCTGCTGAATTTCCAGTATAATTTTCTTTTTTTTGCATACTTTTTGCAACATATTTCTCTTTTTAAATCTTTTCCAAAACCATGCGGAGTACAGGATTCGGACCTGCGCAGGCACTAAGCCAACAGATTTTGAGTCTGTCCCGTTTGACCACTCCGGCAACTCCGCAAAAACAAAAATACGAGAATTATAGTGTTATTAAAACTTATTGTTAAGGAAAAGAAATCCATCGTGTTATATCTTTAAGAGCATAAGTTCTGTAATCTTTTTTATCCAAATCCCAAAGTTTAAGCAGCCATTGTTCCTCTTTATGATGTTCTGTTGCCCCATAAAGCATCTCTAAAGGAATGATATTTCTAATTCCAACCTCTCCTTTATAATTGGTATATTCTACTTTTATAGCAACTTTTTCAAGATTATTTCCTTTAATTTTTTCTATAACTTCAGGAGGTATTTTCATAAATTAACAATATATTTCCTCCTATAAAAAATCTTCTATTCTTCAATTTAACATCCATACAATTACCTGCTCGCAAGCTCGCAGATTTACTCTTTATTTAACTAAAAAATCCATAATTTTAATTGAAAAGAAATCCCCACAGCTTGCTGTGGCTGGGTAAAAGCTATA
>CAZFNY010000017.1:0-4764 GCA_964520275.1 Candidatus Woesearchaeota archaeon
ATTCACCAAAGACCATAACAAGATATTTTGAATTTGCTTCTGCTGTCCAAGAAAGAGAGTGAACTGTCCTATAAGTTGTTCCTGACTGAGTAATCCAAGCAGTTCCTGTTATGTTCATATAAGGATCCACAATATGATCAAACTCAACACTTCCTCCGATAACTTTCAAGTCAAAAGTATCTTGCTCATTTTGAAGATTAGTGAGCAAAATTTGATTGTATTCTTCTGAGGCAATGTTCTCAAATTCTGCAACTAAATCATTTTTATCTTTTTCATAAACCTCAATTCTTGGGTTTCCTAAAATTATTCTTGGATAAATTGTGATATCATTTTCTGAAGTCAGTTTCTTTTCAAAAGTTACTCTCACATACTCTCCATTTGAAATCTCCTCGCTCCAGATATCATCCAATGCTTTTACTTGCTCGTAAATATCACTTATGAAATTTCTGTCTGAATCCAGATGCTCTGCTTTTACTATGACTATTATTTCAAAAGTCTGATTGCTTAATTCAGGAACAATCCACTCCAAATAATCATAAATTCCGTTGTCATTCTTATCCTCTATCTTTTCTGGAGAAATATATAAATTTTGTTCAAGCCAGTAGATTTTTATGCTGTCAGGATTTGTAACTCCTAACTCTTCTATGCCTGCAGAAATCAAAACATCCTTGTAATGAATATCTTCAGGGCCAATAACCTTTATTCTCTTGCCTCTTTCTGTTTTTTCTTCCTCTAAATATGGTGCAGGAGTTTCATATTTTATTTCATATTCTTTTGCATTTTCATTTATAGATATCACTTTCGAACTTCCTGACTCATGGACACCTACAACTTTTCCAGTAAGGAAGTTGAATATTTTTTTCAAGAATGCCAGGATTGATGATTCTTCCTGCTTTTCAAGGTTTATTTCTGCAGAAGCTCTTGCAGTTATTTTTATTTTCTGTTCAGAAATCTTCTCTTTGTTTCCTCCAGAATCAATCTTGTAGACAACTATATTTTCTGCCTGAAGAGGAATTTCAACTATTGTTTTTCCTGGTTTTTCAAGTTTTATCTGTTTCACCCATTTAACAGGCTGATTGATTAATGCCTGTTCTTGAATGGTTTCTATAATTGGTTTTTGAATTGGGGGCTCTGTAATGGGAACGATATTTTCTTCTGGAGCCGGAATCTCCTGGCCTGTGAAATTAGTCTTATTTGAATCTGAAGAGCCTGTATCAAAAATTGTTCCGGTAATCCCTTCTGATTTTTCCAGGGACTGTATTGGGTTTCCTGTAGAAAAAAGATGAAGATTAAAAATAAGATTGACCAATAAAACAATGATTATGGCAGATAAGAATATTATCGCAAATTTTAAAGTATTTTTCGGCAGCCTGAATCCACGAAATATCTTTTTTGGAGGGCTTGTTCCAAGATAAGTAGAGATTACTTTTCCATCTACCTTTTTGCTTTCATAATAATAAGGCCCTATTTTCTTTCCGTTCTTATAAATATACCTTTTATACACCATGTAAGACAACCGATGGTTTTCTTTAATTCGGCCATTGAATCTGGGTTAATGGACGAATTTGTCAGTCCACTGACCTTACACTCAACTTTCCTTTAAGATAGCCTCTGGTTTTTCCCCTTTTTAACTTGTAAAATAAAGGTAGTGTAACTATATAAATATTTTGATTTCTCCAGATTTAATAAATTAAAAGGTAGTGTAACATTCTAATTAGGCAATTCAGAAAGATAAGGATTTTGATAAAAGCTTATTAAGGGTAGTGTAACCCTTTTATTTGTTCTTTAATAAGGAGATTTGGATAGTATAATATGAAATATAAAAATTTATAAACAGATTAGTCTTCTAAAAGATATGAGAAAAAGTTTAGGAACAATATTAGGAATATTGGGCATAGGGACTATAGGATTGTTATCTTGGGTAGGAGTTCATGACTACAAAATACGTTCAGAAATCAAAAAAGTAGACAAAGAAATCCAAGAGAAAACTAAAAGTTTTGATAGTGCTGGAGATTTAGGAGTGTATAAATCAGATATGACTACGTACTTAGATTATACTACTGGGCTAACTCAAAAAAGAGATAGTCTTTCTAAGGAATATATCTTGTAATAAGATTAGTTCTATTCTTCAATAATTTTTCTTAAAAGAAAAATTAATTCAATAAAAAGTAAAATGAGAAAAATCTACTTAACCATAGCATCAACGCTGGATACAACGGCTTCTGCCCCATACATAATTCTATAATCTGGAACTTCATAAGGAAGCTTAACTGAATTAAGCTCATCTAAACTATCTAAATCATTTGCTTTGACAAATGATTTTGAAACTGTGTATAAGACATTATCCATGTAAAGAGATCTTTCAACTGTGTATGGCCCATAATAATAACTTTCATTTGAATTTGTTTCGTGATCAATCTTCCCTCTTAATGTTATTTCATTTTCATTTATGTTAAATACAAAAGCTCCTTGCCAGTATTTATACATAGGATAACGCCACTGATCGCCAGACACTCCGGTTTGTATTGAGTAAGATATAGGGAGAACTAATACTCCTTTTTCTTTATCAAATAAGAATGCCTTATGGTTATATAACGCGTTTGAATCTGACCATTGCTCTTTAAATTCATAATTTGCCTTTAGGACCGGGTTTGCTACATCTGATACATCAAAAAGAGCAATCTTTAATCCCTGAACTCTTCCTTCCTCTGTTGCTTCTTTTCCAATCCCTATGATCAGATTTTCATCATAAGGATGCAAATAAGAGGAGTAACCTGTAACCTTCAGCTGGCCTAAAACTTCTGGAGCTTCTGGATTCTCTAAAGAGATTACAAATAATGGGTCAACTTGCCTGAATGTGACAACATAAGCTTTTTCTCCCATGAATCTGACTGAATAAATCCTCTCTCCTTTTGCCAGATCCTCAACACTTCCAACTGTTTTAAGATTTTCGTCCAAAACATAAAGGTGGCTTAAAATAGGTGCTCTAGAAGACCAGAAATTGCCTGTAGTTGTGGCTATCCTGAAATAACCATTGTATTCATCCATTGAGAACTGATTTAAAACAGTTCCTGGAACCTCTCCATTAGTGATATATTCCATCTGCTCTTTCTTAAGTTCAATCTTATGAACTATTGTTTTCTCTGTTTTCTTAGACATGTCTATTGTGAATTCTTCCATTTTATCAGAGAATTCTTTATCAAACTCGGCTTTCTCTTTTCCTATTAAACTTTGAGAATAATCCTGGACTATTTCGCTTATTTTGCTTGATTGCTCATAGTAATAATCTTCTGATTCTAAGATTTCTGTGACATTCTCTTGAAGATTAGTTGGAAGCAAAGGACGTATCACTTTATCTATTGCTTCCTTGAAATAATCCTGCTGCCTTATTGTTTTTAGTGAGGTTAAATAGAGATTATTTTTGGAAACATAAATTGTGTAGCTTGACCCTAAAAGATATGTCTCTGAATTGTAGGTTTGATCATCTACATTCACTGCTAAAATCTTTGTAAAAGCATATCCTGAATCATGGTAAGGAAAATACCCTATATCTGTCGGGGCAATTTTTTCTCTTATTCCATCTACAGTCATTGCTGGAAGCACAACCCCACCCCCTTCTCCAAGAGAAGCGTATTTGTTTGCAATTAGATAAACATAATTATCAATCATTCTTGAATCAATATAATAACCTTCAACTGAAATTTCTTTTTCAATTACTGGATTTTCCCTATCAGATATATCATAGATTCTTACAGAAGTGCCTTCTACTCCTGAATATTCACTTGAGAAGACAATTAATTTATCCTTATTTACAAATATGTTTATAGGATTTGTTATGTTTATCTCACTAAGTATTTCCATTGATTCTGCAGGATAAGCATTTAGTATTACAACTTTATTGTTCACTATAGTGTAAATATACTTTCCATCGTTTTTGACAATATCCGCCTCATCTACTCCAGCAACCTGGATGTTTGTCTCTGAATAATCTTCTGCTCCGGCAGAATCAGCGTTTGATGATTTAAATGCCGCATCTCCTTGGGCTGGAGTCAGTGAAGACTCAGCACCAGCAGTAACAGAACCTCTAGCTAAACCAGTTCCAAAAACATCAGATTGTGTATTTTCCTTTAAAAAAGAGTTCAATTCTTCTGAAGAAGAGAATTTTCTTAAACCTTCAACCTTATCTTGTTTTACATTTGGAGGGGATAAAATAGCGATTATTGCAATTATTAAAATTATTGAAATGATTACTGGAATTATTGCTTTTAACATAGGGATAGAAGGTCTTGTGGATTTTGGAGAGATGATAATATGCTTGTTTGCTAATTTATATAAGGGAATCTTTTTTCCTTTTTTGCTCCAGAAAAAAGACTTGGTTTTTTCAACAAGCCCTGAATCAAGCAGTTTTTTAAGATTGTATTCAAGAGTGTTGAGCTTCATGCCCATGGCTTTTGCAATGTCTTCCTCACTTTTGCCAGAATTATCAGAAAGATAATCTATTATTTTCTTGCATGTTGGATTTCCAAGAGCCTCTGCCATCTTTTTTGATCGCTCATCATTCAGATTCATCATGATAAATTTATCATCCATAAAAACATTAAGAAAATGATATTTATAAACCTCCCGAAGCCTTCAAGATTGTTTGAAGTGAAAGATAAAAAATTATTTAAGGATTCATCTGAAGAATAGTTTATTTCCTATATTCTAGAGTTACTGAGTAAGATAAAGAAGCTATGATGATTCCAGAAAGATTGGTTAAAAAAT
>CAZFNY010000017.1:4864-9545 GCA_964520275.1 Candidatus Woesearchaeota archaeon
TATTGCAATTAAAAAAGTTATAATCCAAGAAAGTTTATTCCTCTTTTCAAACCACCATATCATCAAATTTTAAAAAAAATATCTTTTAAATAGATTTATATAAAAGAGAATTATCTTCTTCCCTTTTTCTTGCGAAGCAGCAAGTAAATAATAGCTAAGATTCCTAGGTCATTCAATACAAATGCACAAATGAACAAGATAACAAACCATGTTTTTTCCTTTTTTTCAATTGTCTTGTATAATGCAAATCCATACCAGATTAATTTCCAGACTGCTACGATTATTATAAGCCATATCCAGCTGGCAGGAATATTATATATGTTATCAAGTCCAATCGCCATCTTTTTATGTTATTACTATGGTTTGGGGATTTATAAAGGTTTTGGGTTTTGAACCGAAAACCTTTATGCTCCTGCAAATCACCCATATTTTTATATAATTAATTAAAAATATTAGATTATGAAATATGGGGCAGTTATATTTGATCTTGATGGAACTCTTGTTCATTCTTTGCCAGAGCATAGATATCTTCTTGTTGGAAAGGTATTAGATGAATTGGGAGCAAGAGATTCTGACAGAGATATTGATAGATTTTGGTTTGAATCAAGAAGAGATGAAATAATCAAAGATTGTTTTAAATTAGAACCAAAGGTATTCTAGCCAGTATATAGAAAATACGATCAAGTGGATATACGGGCTAAATTTACAGAACCATATGGCGATGTAAACATAGTCGGCCAAATAAAAGAAAAAGGAATTAAAATAGGCATTGTAACTGGAGCTCCTTCCCACATAATGGATTTAGAAATTGGAATGTTGGGTGAAGAAAATTTTGACGCTGTTGTCAGCGCCCATACTATTAATGGAATAACTCCGAAACCACACCCTCATGGATTAGAAGAATGCTTGAACCTGTTAGATATTTCTAAAGATAAAGCGATGTATGTTGGAAATGCTGATGAGGATATTTTGACTGCAAGAAATGCAGGGGTATTTGATGTTTTGATAGATAGGAAAGAACATGAGTTTCTAGACATAAAATCCTTCGCTGACTATTTATTCTCTTTATGACTTGAAAAAGTTTTTAGAGATTGACTTATTGTGCAAAGCCCCAAATGTCATAATCCAAAAGTAACCATAAAAGTTTAAATAGTTCTTATTCAAAAAGAAATTGCTAAATACAACATATAGTCATAAAAGGTGCGAGATATACAATATATTGTATATCAATTAACAAAATGGAATGCCCATACTGCTCAAATACAAACTTTAAAGTAACTGATAAAAGGTCTTCGCCTGGGGGAATAAGAAGGAGAAGAGAGTGCCTTAAATGCAAAAAAAGATTCACGACTTATGAAAAAATTGAAAGGGAAGATATTTATATCATCAAGAAAGACGGAAGAAGGGAAAAATTCCTGAGGGAAAAACTTGAGGGTGGAATAAACAAGGCTTTTGAGAAAAGGCCCATCTCAAAAGAGGTGATAAACAAGATGATAAACGAAATTGAAGAGCAGATAAGAAAACTGGGAAAAAAAGAAATCAAGAGCACAAGCATAGGGGAATTAGTCATGAAAAAAATCAAGAAGCTGGACAATGTGGCTTACATAAGATTTGCATCAGTATATAGGCAATTCAAAGATATAAATGATTTTAAACGTGAAATGAGGACACTAAGATAAGATGGTGACAGAACTTCAAAAAGAAAGAAACTTTGTTGGGCAGACAGAAGAAAAAAGAAGAGGCCTTGAAAAAGAACTGAAATATAGATATGAAATCTCTGACTGGCATGAAGACGTTGAAAAAATAGGGTATTCTATTCATGACAAAATAAAAGATCAGATAACTTATTTTAGCTCTAATGCAAGAGCAATCTTTGAAAAAAGATATTTGGAGAAAGATAAAAAAAGAAATGTTTGCGAAAACGCCTTAGATATGTTTGCTAGAGTTGCTGTTAATATTGCTGAAGCAGACTTAAAATATGAACCAGAGTCAAACATAAAACCAGTAGCAGAAGAATTTCTAGAAACATTGGTCTATAAAGAATTCATGCCCAATACTCCAACATTATGCAATGCCGGAAGAGCGTTGCAGCAGTTATCTGCCTGTTTTGTCTTGCCAATAGAAGATTATATGGCCACTGATGATATTGGAGAAGATCCAGAAAAACAAGGAGAAGGGATTGCTGATGTATTAAGATATATGGCTATGATACATAAAAGCGGGGGAGGAACAGGATTTAGTTTCAGCAATTTAAGGCCAAGAGGTCATTATATTTCAACAACTTTTGGATCTTCAAGCGGCCCAGTTGTTTTTATATACCCTTTTGATGCTATGACAGACGCGGTAAATCAAGGCGGATTTAGAAGAGGGGCAAATATGGGTATTTTAAAATATGATCATCCAGATATCTTTGAGTTTATAAGCGAGAAAGCAAGAAAAGGAACCCTCAAAAATTTTAACCTTTCTGTTGGTGTGGATGATTATTTTATGGACTTGGTAAGTACAGACGGTTATTTTAAATTGATAAATCCAAAAAATAGAAAAACAGTTTCTTTGGAAGAAAGAGTCTGGAAAGTCCATAATCTCTTGACTAAAGGAGAACCAAAATATAAAGAATCAGTAGATGAATTGGAACCTTCAATAGTTATAGCAGAAGATAAAAAAAGAGTTTTAAATGCTTATACTGATGAAGAAGTTGGAAAAATTGATGATGATGGAACTATCTTAATAAGTGCAAGAAAGTTATTTAATTATATCAGTTATAATGCTTGGGTAGAAGGTTGTCCAGGGATTATCTTCTTAGATAGGTTAAAAGAAAAAAATCCTACACCAGAAATAGGGGAACAAGTAGCAACAAATCCGTGTGGAGAACAACCATTACTTCCTTATGAAGCTTGCAATCTTGGAGCCATAAATCTTGCTAATTGTGTTAAAAATAATAAAATAAATTATGAAGAAATAGATAGAAGAGTGAATCTTGGGGTTCATTTTTTGGATAATGTAATTGATATGAGTAAATTCCCATTTCAAAAGATTTATGAGATGGTTCATGGAAATAGACGAATTGGACTCGGTTTAATGGGTTGGGCAGAAATGCTATCCCAATTAAGAATCCCCTATGATAGCAATCAGGCTGTTGAATTAGCTAAAAATATTTCTAGACATATTACAGAAACCGCAAGAAAAAAATCAGAGGAACTTGCAGAAAAAAGAGGAGTATTCCCATATTGGGAAAAGAGTATCTGGGCGAAAGAAGGAAAAAGGGTCAGAAATGCAGCAATAACTACTATTGCTCCTAATGGAACAACTGGTATGATTGCAGATTGTACAGGAGGAATCGAACCTTTTTTCAAATTAGCTTATATAAAAACATGTATGGATAATAAAAAATTATTTTATAGCATACCTCTTTTTGAAAAAGAGTTAAGAGAGAAAATTAAAGACAAGACAAAATTAGAAAAAATATTAGAACACGTTAGAGAAAAAGGCAGTATCCAAGAAGTGGAAGGAGTTCCTGAAGATTTAAAAGAATTATACAAAACAGCACATGATATCTCTCCAGGATGGCATGTGAAAATTCAATCAGCATTTCAGACAGGTATAGACAATGCTGTATCAAAAACAGTAAATATGCCAAATAGCGCAAGTATCGAAGATGTAAAAAAAGTTTATACAGATGCTCACAAAAACAAATGTATTGGAATTACTATTTTCAGAGATGGATCTAAAAAAGGAGTTTATAGTGGTTTAGAAAAGATAGCCATTGAGCTTATTCAGATAGGTGTTGATAGTTCTCCGATACTTCAAAAAAAGGCTCAGGCTTTAAAATATAAAGTAAAAAGACCACAAAATAATGATAGTCTCCATGTGACCATTACAAGCGACCTTTATGTTGAGGATAAGACAAAAAAGGCTTATTTTCTTCCTGACGAGATTTTCCAAAACCGGGCACCTTTAGGAGACGCAAAAAGTGTTACTTTTGAACAATCAGGAATGGATAGGACAGAAATATTCAAAAGTGTTGTTCCGAATTATTCTGAATTTATTCAGAGGCTGCAATCTGCATCTTCAAATGAAGAAGAGGGATTAGGACCAAATAAGATTAAATCTATGGAATATGCTGTAGGAGTTGTTTTAGAAGATGCTTTATTACGAAATGGTGTTGTGAAAAGAGATAAAGTAACTGGGGTTCTATTCAACGTTGTAAAAAAATCTGAATTAAGAAAAGTTGAAGAAGGAACAGATGAATATAATAGTCTCATGTCACAAGTAAGAATTATTCAGACAGAAGAAAAAGAAGTTGTTACAGGAACAAATATGAAATTAAGAGAAAAATTTGTCTGTGAGAATTGTGGGGCTAGTGGACCAGAGGCGTACACTTTCCAAGCAGGATGCCATCATCCTGTTTGTAATAATTGCAGTTGGGTTGAAGGGGGAGGTTGCGGATAAATGACCCTCTCAGCATTAAAAGTTCTGGAATTGAATGAAAAATATAATTTAGTTGAGGGCCTGTGCGAAAGAGAAGCAACAAACCCTGAGGGTGTTGAGTTGGAGATGCGGGTTGGTGAAGTGTATAAGATGAAAGGAGAAGCATTTCTTGGAGTTGAAGAAAGAACTATGCCGGAAACAGAGAGGTTGATTCCATGGCTAGATAAAAAAGGAAGAGAAATTGTAACTCTAA
>CAZFNY010000018.1:0-9343 GCA_964520275.1 Candidatus Woesearchaeota archaeon
TTTATCATTATTAACATCGCCACAAAAATAGGGAATATTATCTAATGGAATTTTTATAGTTTTTACATTAAACCCTTTATCAATTGCTCTTATTGTGATATTTTGAATATTATGGGGATAGGCTGATTTATTAAAAATATATTCTCTCTCACCAGTTTGGTTCATAAAGGCAAGCGTATAGTTGGTGGTTATTCCATCATTTATTAGGATTGACAAAACCGGAGGGAAAGATAAATTTTCATTCGAATAAACAATTATTTGATTATCTTGTATATTAAAATCCAAAGAAGGGGGAGTTTTATCACTTATCCTGAAATAAGCTTGTGATGCTTCCAGAGCAGTTGCGTATTCATAATCTACATCATAACTAAGAATAGAATTTTCAATAAGATCAGTTGAGCGATCAATTATTATTTTTGTCCCAGGAGGATAATTATGCCCATAACCGCACATAATCACAATACTCCCATTATCAGCAGATGAAAATCCTGCATCAACTTGCTCTGAAGTTATTTCTCCTGGAGCACATTTAAATGTATAAATTTTTCTATCTTCATAATATTGGATATCTGGCCCCCATATATCTCCAGAAAAACTTGGAAAGCCCCCAAAATTTAAAGGAGTTATTTTAGAAATAAGATTTTCTAAATAGTTATTATCTGTCCACAACCATCCTGCTCTAAAACTGGGCCAGGATAAAAGATTATCGTGAATAAATAAACTTGCTATTTTTTCAGCTCTGATAATATCTGTTTCATTGATACCATTTCTCCAAAAAATTTCGGTTCCATTATATGAATATAATTTTTCCCATTTTCCTTCACTATCTTCTTCACTATAACCATTCCAAAAACTATGATGATTATGCCAACCATATTCATCTCCCCAATAAGAAATATTAGAGGGATAAAAATCTGAAGTGGAATTATCTTGATTATACATTAAGTTTGGAATAACATTACACCCCTTATCACTAAAACAATAGCCTTCGTGAGTCATAAGATACCATGTTATTTTTGGGTGCCCACCTTTTGAATCTACAATTGATTCGCGCCAAGCAGGATTAAACAATTCTATTGTTGATCCTTTCCATCCACTCTGGACTTGATAATTACTCAAATCTAGGTTTGTGGCAAAAGAGGGATCGATATCTCCTCCTTCATTAGTCTCAGTGTCTACAGCAAACACAACATAAACTTTCCCCTTTCCAAGATTAACTACATTATTATCAGACATTTTTTTATTTCCAAAATTGCTCACAACCTCACAATACCAATTATATGTATCATTAATAATTAAATTTGTAACTGTAAAATTGGCGGTCAAATTAGTGGTTGGGTTCGGAGGAGAATAAGTATCTTGATATAACATTTCATATTTTATATTCTTAAAATCTCCTTTCAAGGTTATATTTACTATTCCGGAAGGAGCAAAAGCTTCACAAGTTAAATTGATTAAATGAGTATTATTAATCCAATGAAAATTATTTGGAGGGCTTCGAGGGATTATTAAAAGTGAAGAGTTGCTTTTTTCAATAAAAGTCCAATTATTATCTCTCTTAACATTATTACACCATAAATTATAGGTCTTGTTTCCATCCCCTAATCCTGTTTGATTATGCTGATAATATCCGGGATAATTTAAAGGACATTCTGAACAAATACTTGTATTAATCCCATTTATCTCTATCTTCAACCCCCCTTCTCCTGCTACACACTTTTCTAAAAGACTCATATTAAAAAAGATATAATCTTGCTTCACAATTTCTCCTTTTGGTGTTGGACTGACAAATCCCCATTCTTGACCTCCCGCCTTAAAATAAGATGAATCTTCGGTATAATTTATTGAAGAAATAGGATTAAGTAAGAACATTATAAAATATAAGCCGATTAAAATCAACTTGGAAGCTTTCATTTTCCCATTTTCACAAATCAATCACACCTTCTTTTGTCAGCGCTGCAAATCTAACTCCAACAGGAAGATTAATCAGGGCAGATATCAAGGCCATATGCTCTTTTCCTTCTCCAGAGGCTAGGCTCAAGGCCACTTCCATACCCTCAATTTTTCCCTTGAGCTTTGCTGAAAATTCATCTCTAAGCTCTTTTATTTTTTTGGTCAAATCCACCTTAATAAATTCAAAAGGCTTTTCGTGCTTGAATTCTTTTGCAAAATCATCTCCAAGAATGATTATTTTCTCCCACTCTCCGAATTTCATAAGACCAGAAACCTGAGCCCAGGTTCCTTTTCCAGAAGATAAAAGTGCTACGAGCTCCATGCTATCACTATCCCCCACCTAAGCAGGAAAACATACGATTTAACATCGCTTGCTTATCGCGATATTTTTTTATTTCAGCGTCCTTTTTTCTTTTTTTTACTTCTTCTTTCGTTAGAGTAGTGATTATATATTTGCCTGGGACATCTGATACTAATTCTCCATTAGAGATAGTAACATACAACATACTTAATGGACAAATCCCTAAAGTTACTTCTAACTTTCCTCTTTTATTCATTTTGACAATTGTACCTTCTCCTGCGTTCATCCAAAATCCTAGGCCATTATTTTGAATTTGATAATACTTTTCTCCCATCCTAAAAAAAATAAGAAGGACTTTTTAAGTATTATTGTAATTTTAAATTCCAATCCGAAATCGAATAATTTATAAACCTTCAAAATCTTGAAGTTTTGCCGTTTGAACCATGTCGTTGACACATATATTCTATGGTGTTGGCGCGTTAAATGGGAGGCGAGTGATTTCGTGGTATCGCATCAAAAATTAGAGCGAGGTCACGAGGAAATAAGGTAAGATGGAACTTAATGAAGAAGTAAAAAAAGCTTTAGAAGAATTGCGAAGCGAAAAACCTAGGAAGTTTGACCAGACAGCTGACTTAATCATAAATCTGCAAAAATTTAATGAAAAAAAAGAGTCTGTAAACATATTTGTTTCGCTTCCTCATAAGATCAAGGAAAAAAAGATTGCTGGATTTTTAGAGTCACAAAATCCAAATATAGACACAATAACCCCAGAAGAATTCAAAAAATATTCTGACAAAAAAACCCTTAAAAATATTGTTAAGAAATATGACTTTTTTATTTCTCAAGCAAGTTTAATGCCAAAGGTTGCTACTGTTTTTGGAAAGGTTTTGGGTCCTGCTGGAAAAATGCCTTCTCCTCAACTAGGTATAATGATGACTCCAAATGAAAAAACAATCAAAGAGCTGAAAATGAAAGTCAACAACAGCATAAAAATCAGGACAAAAGAGGCCAGTATCAAACTTCCTATCGGAAAACAAAGCATGAAAGATGAAGAAATTGTTGAAAACATTCTCGCAGTGTATAATGCTGTTTTGAAAGCTCTGCCTAGAAATAAGGAAAATATCAAAAACCTGGAAATCAAGTTCACAATGAGTAAACCTAAGAAAATAAAAATAAAATGATGACCAAAAAAACAAAGACCAAAGCTGTAGTGCATATTCCAAAGAAAAAACTGAAAGAAGTTGAAACACTAAAAGATTTTATGAAGAACAAAAGAACAATAATGATTGCATCTATAAAGAATCTTCCTGCCTCTCAATTCCAGGAAATTGGGAAAAAATTAAGAGGTAAGGCCATAATCAAGGTTCCTAAAAAGAATCTTATGTTCAGGGCAATAGACAATTCTGGAAGCGAAGCCTTGAAAATCCTAAAAGAAAAAATAGACAATAGTGTTGCAGTATTGTTCTCAGATTTGGACAGTTTCGAACTTGCAGCAGAGCTTGTCAAAAAAAAGAGCCCTGCAAAAGCAAAACCAGGACAAGAAGCTCCAGAAGACATAGAGATACCAGAAGGGCCAACAGATTTGGTTCCTGGACCAGCAATAAGCGAGCTTGGAGCGCTTGGAATTCAGATACAGATAGAAAAGGGGAAGATTCATATTAAAGAACCAAAGATTATTGCCAAAAAAGGGGAAAAGATCTCGGGCGGGGCTGCTGCACTAATGTCTAAGCTTGATATAAAACCTTTTTCAATAGGCTTTGTTCCTTTATGCTCATTTGATACAAAAGAAGAAAAGCTGTATACAGAAATTAATATTTACCCAGAAGGAACACTTAAAGAAATTAAAGAAGCGTTTGGAAAAGCTCTTGCATTTGCAGTGAATATTGAATATATCTGCGAAGACACAATTTCATTCTTGATATCAAAAGCAGCAAGCCACGAAAAAGCAATTGATAATTTAATCAGTAAACATGATGTTTCTGAAGAAAAAGACCAGGAGGAAGAGAAATGAGTGAACAAATATTAAAATATAAAATGCCTTATTTGGGAATATTAGAGATTATTAAGGATAAATCTTCTACTGGAGATAAATACTATGCAGCATTGTTGACAGGTCATTTTGAAGATGATTTTAGGATAATCACAGACGATTGTTCAAGTAAAGAGGCAGCTCTAGAAAAAGCTACAAAAGAACTTTTTTCAGAAGCAAAAATAAAGAGAGAACGAGCTCTTCAAGAATCTGCAGGATTATCACTTTTGATGGCAAGGTTAACTGCTGAACCAATTAATTTAGAATGCTATAAACAAAATATTCAAACTCCTGAAGTAAATCCAAAACCTTCGGAGGGGAATTAAAAAATGGAATACACATACGCAGCACTTTTGTTGCACAAACTCGGACAGGAAATAAGTGAAGAAAATGTGAAAAGTGTTGTTGCAGCTGCTGGCGCTGATGCAGATGAATCTAAAGTGAAATCTCTGGTCGCCAGTTTGAAAGGGATTGATATAGCTAAAGAACTGGAAAATGCCAGTTTGGTTGCTGCTACTCCGGCTAGTGGCGGACACGCAGAGAAGAAAGAAGAAAAGCCAAAAGAAGAGCATAAAGAAGCTGCAGCAGAAGGACTTAGCGCACTCTTTGGGTGATTTTAATTATTTTTTAAGAACCAAGAGTCGCTAATTCTGAATTCTTTACTGATAAGTTTTCAAATTGATGAATAAAAGATAATAATTTAAGGTGATTTGGATTATTTTTGAAAGCCCCAGCATTAACTAGTTTTTTAGCAGTTTCATAATTTAAATAACTTCTAACAAAACCCCATTTTCTATTGATATGGGGTTTTAATCTATATCTTTTTAAAATTTCTTTATAATCTTTAAGATAATTATAATTTCCATCAGCAATAGAAAGTCTTGCCTGGACAATTCTATTTTTGCCTCGATTAATTAAATAAATCGTTCCATCTCCATTTAAAACTTTAGAAACAAAACCATCTGAAAAATGAGTTAAATAATCATTAATTGTATTGGGAGTTATCTCTTTTCTTAAAATATCCATAAAAGATAAAATTAATTCAGCAAAGATAGTACTTCTGACAAAGGTTTTAAATCCATATCCATTTCTATCTGTAGAAGATCTTGATATATATTTAATTTCAATCCCTACAATTTTTTCAAATTCTGATATCTTCTCCTTAATATCTCCTATGTTTTTAGAAAAATCTATTTTTGCTAATATTTTTTGTTTAGGTATCCCAATATAATTTAAATAGTTTACAAAATCTAAATGTTCTTCTAATGATTTATTACAAAATTCTAATCTTTCGTTAAATGATTTTGTCCCTTCTGACTGCAATTGCCCAAGAAAAGAACCTAGAATATAAGAGTCAACGAATCGTCTTAATTTTATTTGACGAGAAGATCCTCTAGCATGAAAAGATTTTATGTTTAACCATTTAGTTGAATCTTTTTCAAATTCATCTATCACTATTTCGTTACCTTTAGAAGTCTTGTTTGGAATTAAAAAAAGTAAATCAATTTTCCCATTATCAAATAAAGAATTACTAATTGAATTTTTTTCTATTTTTTCAAATGTAACATTAATTAATTCACCAGGATGTAAATTTAAACTGATAACACATTGCTTTGTTAAGGATATTAACCAATTATATTTAGAAAATAATATACACTCGTTTTCTCCTTTTTTTATTAATATCTTAAGATTATCTCCCTTATTTATATTTAAAGATGTGAAAACTTTCTTAGGTAAAGATAATATTAGCCTCTTCCCTATATTTTTTACTTTGATGTTAAAAGAATTCATTATAATAAATCAATCTACTACAATTTATAAATTTAATGCTTTATTTGGATAATTTTATTTTGACATATTAAAAGGCACTCAACCCTCACAGAATTCTAGTTAGAACTTTAGGACAATAATGTTTAAAAATAAAGGTTTATGCAGTAATAGATGATAAATCTCCTAGAACAAATTAAAAGTATTGAAACATCCTTAAAAAAAGAAGGATTTCAATTAGGAATTTCATATGATAAAAATTCTCTTTGGATATATGACCAAGAAATTAACAGAATTGAAGCAGATAACGGCAGGGGAGGATTAAAGAGTAATTCAACACTTTATCTTTATTTGTTGATGAAAAATCAAGAAATAACAAGTATGGAAAATTTAAATTACATAGAAAAAACAATAAAACTAAAAGAAGTCTTGGACGAATGTGGAACTCCCTATGAAATTGTTAATTTGAAAGAAAATAAAGAATTGCTTGAACAACGCGCTGAAAAAATAAAGAATATACTCTCTAGATTACAATAATCCTTAAATTCTTAGAATAGTTTAATGAAAAGTGAATAAAATTAATTTTTTCAAGCTCCTGGCAGTTCTTTTCTTACTATCAATTCTTTTTACACCGCAACATTCTAAAACATGGCTTTATTTCTTTGTTCCAGGGATGGTGTTTGGAATTTTGTGGTTCAAAAAATTAGAGTAAGCCTCTGTAGCTCAGCCAGAAGAGCAATTGATTCGTAATCAATAGGTCATGGGTGCAAATCCCATCAGAGGCTTTTTTATCTTGTGTTTTTCAAAAACCACCTAATTTATAATCTCATAGATTTTTTAGATATAATTCGAAATCAGATAAAAAAGAAGCAACAGGAAAATGTGGAATTTATATCAAGGAGACAAATATCTTGAACCTTTGGTTTTCTCTAATGGAAAAAATCAGGGAGATGTTGTTAAGGAAATTATCGAGGCGATTGAACAAGGGCACAAAATAATTTTTATTAGAGGCATGTGTGGAACCGGAAAAAGTGCCATTGCCTTAAACATTGCCAGAAAAATGGGAAAAACTTGTATTGTGGTTCCTGGAAAAGAACTGCAGAAACAATATAAGAGAGATTATGAAAATGACAAACACATCTTAAAAGAAAATAGAAACAAATTGAAGATAAGTGTGATAACTGGAAGGAATAATCACATATGCAAATTTCTTGAAGACAATCAAAAAGTAATCCCAAAAGAAGTGAAAGAGATAGACTCAAAGTTAAATGACATTTTTGAAGGAAAAAAAGATGAATTGAAGGAGCTAATCTCTGAAGATTTGTCTGCAGATAATCCAAATATACCATGCAAAATACAGATTTTAGAAAGAAACTGGAAAAGAATTCATAATTATCTAAAGCAAAACAAAAAAATAAATCCAAAGAATATTGAAAATATCAAACATGTGAGAAGAATCCCTCTTGCAAGCGTCTGCCCTTACTGGAGTCCTGCAATTCCAGATAGATATGATGTCAAAATATTTGAAGATGTCCAAAAAAGAGAGTATCTGGGATTAAAAGGAACAAGGTTTATTGTTTACCAGAGAGCTCCAGGCTGCAAATTCTATGAGCAATTTAATAATTTTATTGATTCAGATGTTTTAATTTTTAACTCATTTAAATACAAGATAGAATCTGCCATTAACAGAAAGCCTCTGACAGAAGTTGAAATCATTGATGAATGTGATGAGTTTTTAGATAGTTTTTCTAATCAGAGAAACATAAACCTTGACAGGCTGCAGAATACTCTGATAAGAATCCCTTATTCTAATGAGGAGGATAAAGAAATTTTGAAAGAGCTTAATGAACTCATTGAACATATCAGAAGAAATGAAAAGGTTTTAGGCTCAGTCAATTCAAAGGAGATAATTCCTTTGAAATCTACTGGAATCTACGATTTAATCAAAATTTTCTTAGGTTCTCCTGACTTTTTGCTTGAGATTGACGAGGAGAACTATGCTTTTGATGTTGATGAAACAGCCAGGATGTTTGAGGATTTTATTGATGAGACTTATGTCAGTTTTGACAAAAAAGAGGGGAATTTGATAGCCAGCTTGGTCACAACAAATCTGGCAAAGAGGTTCAAAGAGATGGTAGATAAGAATAAAATTATTGTTCTTATGTCTGGAACTTTGCATTCTGACATAGTTTTAAAGGAAATTTTTGGGTTAGACACATTTAAGATAATTGAGGCAGAAACACAACAGCCAGGAACAATCTGTATTAAAAAAACAGGAAAAGAGATAAATTGCAGATATGAAGATTTCAAGAATGGAAAAAACAGCAGAGAAACTTATCTGACTGCTTTAGACAAATCTGTTGAACTTGCAAAAAAACCAGCTTTAATCCATATAATAAGCTTTTATGATTTGCCCTCTGAAGAGGAAATTGAAAAATTTGAACTAAAAAATCTGATTAGCAGAGAAAAAATGATTGGTGAAAAGAACAGCAGAGAAGTCTCTAACATTGTTAAGTTCAAGAAAAAAGAGATTGACACTTTATTTTCAACAAAATGTGCACGAGGGATTGACTTTCCTGGTGAAGAGTGCAACAGCATAATATTCACAAAATATCCTAATCCTGATGCTAAAGACGCTTTCTGGAAAATATTGAAAAAGACACAGCCACAATATTACTGGGATTTTTACAAGGACAAAGCTAGAAGAGAACTCTTGCAAAAAGTTTACAGAGGATTGCGGTTCAAAGAAGATAAAGTTGAAGTCTTGAGCCCTGATTTAAGGGTAATAGAGGCTTTTGAGGGAATGGTTTAGAATTATTGAGGTATGATTAAAGAGGCATCCTGCTCATCTCTCCTCAATTGATTTAAAGATAAACCTTCTTTAATATCATAATCCATTTTATCTCTTAAAGAAACTGATTTTTTCCTTTCTCTAATTTGATGTATTGCATTGTAAACACAATCAGGTAAAAAATCAGCATCAACTTCTGAAGAAAATGATAGAATGGTTGCAATCTGTTTAACCCTTTCTTCCTGAATTGGCTTCCCATAATTTTGAATACTGTGAACTACCCCCAGACTAAAGTCAGGGGCGTCTATTTTTAACTCAATCTTTCTTGATAAGTTTCATAATCTTTCCAGTGTTTGTCTTGGCTGTGTTTTATGTAATACTCAACTGCTTCTGTTGTTGTTGAGCCAATGCTTCTGCAAAAATACCCTTCACTCCAAAATTTATCTCCCCACAAATAACTTCTAAACAAATTCCAATGATTTTTTCTCATCATCCTTGAGGA
>CAZFNY010000019.1:0-9314 GCA_964520275.1 Candidatus Woesearchaeota archaeon
TTTTTCTTTCTTTTATTATTTTTTTGACTTTTAGACTCTTGTTTCATTTTCACACATCCCTACTCCTTTTTCCACCACCATGCCTGTAAGGATGTTTTTTCCTTTCTTTTCTTTTGTCTTTTCTTTTGTTCCTTTTATCACTAAAGCCATAATCCATCATAAGTAATAATTTAGTTGGTTTAAATAATTTAATATTATGTTAAATCAAGCTGCCAACCTGACATTTTACTCAAATACCCCTCTGAGATTTTAAAATTAAAAATAACAATTAGCTGTTCGTAGCCTCACAGATTTATTAACATTTAATTATATAATACGGCGATAGAAGTACAAATTTATGATGTTAAGATTCATGGTTT
Source organism: Candidatus Woesearchaeota archaeon (assembly GCA_964520275.1). GTDB lineage: Archaea > Nanobdellota > Nanobdellia > Pacearchaeales > GW2011-AR1 > CAZFNY01. The sequence goes on from CAZFNY010000019.1 coordinate 360, forward strand.
ACTGAACATATTATCTTTTGATAAACTTCCAAATTAATCCAATCCCAAATAAATTAAAAAGTGATATCACTGCGCACAGTCAATATCTGTGCAAGGTTTTATCTTCAGTCCTGCATATCCAGAAAGTATCTCGCAGGTATAGTTTCCCTTATCCTTAAGACCTTCTATTGTCTGGTCTATCCTCAATTCTCTTTCTCTTGTGCAGAAATCATACCAGCTTCTTGTCAAACATGCAGTATCGCAGAGTGCAGAAATGCTGTCAACATTATTTTCCTTTTTTATCCAAGGAGCCAATTTGTTCCATCCGAAGATAAATCCAACAGCAAGTATCACTAAAATAATTACACCCAGAATAATTAATATGATTGTGCTTGTGCTCAACTCCTGCCCCTTTTTGTTCATGTTTAATTAAAGAATAATTGGTTTAAAAACATTTTTGTTTTACGATGTTGTCAAATTAGAATTATGTCCTTCTTTTAATTTAAAATCGCCCTAAAATTACCCTTGAATCTCATACTTAAAATTGCACTCCTCACATCTGTTCGTCGTGAATTTGTTAACCATTATTAAATCTGCGAACAAAGTGAGTGCAATTTAAAGGCCAGTAGATTTTACCTATATCTTGATAAATTACATATCCTTTCTTATCCAACCTTATAGACAACATAAACCTCTTGTGAGTTTATAGTTTGATTAACTCTTATGCACTTTCCAATGTCTGGAGACAAGCAATCCTGCAAGTCCAAGAGGTTTTCTATGGCTTCTTCGCTAAATCCCTGATTCTTATAAAAATAATACTTTTCAATCTGCGAATTTGCCTGTTCCATGACTTCAAATCCTCTGATAGAATTTTCTGATTTAGCGCTGGAGTAAATAAAAGTGAAGAGAGCAAAAGTGCATACAGCAAAAACTCCAATTACTAGGATTGTTACACTGATATCGCCTGCTTTGTTTTTTATCATTTTATTTGTTCATCAAAATCAATTCCAGATATTTATTTTCATCCAGATAAATTGCAGAAGAGACATAATCTACAAGATAATGGATATTAGGATCAAAATCTCCTCTAACGCTGCTTGGTCTTGAACCAAAATAATAATTTCCTCCTGTCCCAAGCCAGACAACCATAGGATAATTCTTTTCATAAAATCCTTTGAAAATCTCTGAAGCCAGTTCTCCGCTGAATTTATCCTCTTCTTCTAGATTTCCTTCTGTCCGTATTTTCAGATAAACATTTCCTCCCCCCGGATAAGGGGTTAAGAGATAATTATAAAGAGATTTTTCTGCAATCCTGTCTGATGAAGCAACCACAATCTTGTTATCAAGATTAAAAATATTCTTAGCAAGTTCTCCAAGCCCAGCAACAATGACTGAAATAATAACGATTACTATGATTATTAGAATAGCCACCATCCACGTGACTGTCTCTCCTACTTGTGCTTTTTTATTTTGGATTTGAGCTTTTTTATTGTTTAGCATTTTTTTCTGTTTTTCTAACAATTGAAATTATTTTTACAATATACTGCTTGTTTGTCTTGTCCAAAACATAAAAGCTCTTTTCTACACAGAAAGGAAAATTCTTGTCCTGTTGCCCGCAATAATCTTTCAGATTTGGATTTCCAGCATAAAAAGGAAATCCTTCAAAATCCTTTTTTGTTGAAAAATCAGAAATTCCAAATTCAGCATAATACTGGTCATTGCTCCATCCATAAGAATCCTCAGCATTGAAATTTAAATCACAATATTCCAGAAACTTTGTCTTGAATTCTGGATCATTTAAAATCTCTGTTTTCAGATAATTCTGCTCAACAACACAGTCTGCAATTTTTTCTGCCAAAAGGTTTGCCTCTACCTCTCGTATGTCATACGGCTTTCCGTAAAATAAAGCCACCATATAGACAATTCCTCCTGCAACTATGAACAAGATAGCAAACCACCATGGAGAAAGGTATTTTTCTGCTCCTTTTTTATTTCTAAAAAAAGAACTCAATCTAAATTCCAACAACCTATCCATTTTTCTCCCTCACAAGAATATATATTTCATTAGGCCCAATATCAATGCTCGGCTCAATATCATTAAAAAAAGAATAAGAATAACCCCCATCTTCGCTAAGCTTGACACTCACAAGATTGCCACTCACACTGACAATTTTTTCAACAGGCCATTCTTCTTTTTCTGCTTTTTTTATAGCATCGCTGAGCTCTATCCCTATTTCCATTCCTGGTTTTGCTGTGTCCAGCATAAGAGCAATCTGCTTGGCATATTTTTCTTCCAGAATAGAAGCATCATTTGAAGCCCTGAGAATAAAAACAACAAGAATTGCCAGAAAAACCAGATTCAGGACAATGAATATAACATTCTCTGTCAGAAGATTCGCCTTTTTAGATTTAAAAAAAAGATTTCTCACCATTCTTTAAGCTCTTGTGATATAACCCCCGCTGCATTTTAATCTCTGGGAAGTTTCTGAAGTTGGAATCAAGAAAACCTCAAGTAATCTGTCATGAGTAAAAAGGTTATCATCAACTCCTGTTATGATTGAATATTTTTCTCCTGTGCTGATTATGTCTTGAGTCAAATTAACTTTAAATTGTTCAGGAACCTTGATTTCATCAACACTATTGACCCCATAAAGGTAATGCAGATAAGTCTGAACATTGTCTTTTGGCGAACTCTCAAGATAATCATAAAGCTCAGCATAGCTTATTTCTGAAACCACATTCTGGACATCAGAATCAAACTTGATTACATAACAAACAGCACACTGTATTGAGGTTGCTCCAGGACTGCCCCAGCTGATTTTTCCTTCTCCAAACATCCACCAGCAGTCGCTTAGCTTTTCAGCTATTGCTTCTATCACCATCTGTCTTTTCTTATAATCATCTCCCTTGACTTTCACTTTTTCTGTTGACTTAAAATCTTCACACTCTCCTTCTCCAGAAATGCAGGCATAACTTGTCTTGCATTCAACCTCTCCAATAAACCCTTCTCCTTTTGCTTTTAATATAACAGAATTATGGCATATCTCCTTGTCTCCTTCTGCCCATAAATTCAAGACAAAAATAAAATAACATACAACTAAAAAACTTGCAATTAAAATAACTAATGTAACAATCTGTGCAGTAGTCATTTCTCCTTGTTTATATCCCTTTGTGCTATTTTCCAATCTTTTACTCATCCTCTTTCTATCTCCCTTTTTTTATTCATTCTCTTTTTAATTTTCATGCTGCAATTTTACTTTTCATGTTGTAAAATCCCAAATTATATAATCCCTAATTTTTTCAGCAAAAAATACACTCCTCCTAAAGCTATTATAAAAAACACAATCCAGATTAAATATTTTATCACATCCTCATCCATTTTTTCCAATCACCCCATTCACTTGATCTATTTCCAATTGAACAGGAGGATTTTCTATCCCAATGACTCCTTCAGCAGAATTAGCTCCTGCTGAAGCCTCAACAGCAAAACTGCTCTTTAAACAAATCCCATTATCATCGCAAAGCTTAGGAGTCATCACATTCTTAGATATCCCAGAAGATCTTAATGGCTTACATATGCAAAGACAGCTGCTCCAGCCCATGTTTAAACACGAGGCAGGAATTTTAGCTCCTGTAACCTCAACAGGAGTATTCTCTCCATCCCAAGAAACAATTCTCCATCCGATAGGATTATAAACCTCTGTGCTATTTTTTCCTGAATTTATATCTCTAATTAAATTTTCCAAAGAAGCTGTTGCAAGCTTTAAATCTCTGCTGTCCTTGTTTGTGTAATAGATATGGGCTAAAAGATAAACTAAAAACAGGATGCAGATAACAGCTATGACAACTTTCAGAGTTTCCTCTCCCAGCAAAAAACCATTTTTGTTTTTCATTTTACTAATCCTAAAAATATATCTTCTTTTCCTCCCAAATTTTTAAAAAAATCAATAACATAATCCTTGAAAAAAAGATAAACTCCTGCAATCACAACTATTATCACCAAGCTTCCTACAATCCATTTGATTATTTGCTCTACTGTTAAGCCGCTCATTTTAACTGAATAAATCCTTTATTTTTTCTATCAATGAAACCCCTTTTCCCTTGAGTAAAAATATTGTTATCATGACTATCACCAGAACTGCCACAGCGATTATTATCCACGGAAGATAATCTGAAACAATTCCTTTTTTCCCCAAAACTCTTTTTTGGAATCTCATAAAACACTAAAGAAATTGCAGTATAAAAATATTGGCAATCATAAGGTCTATTTCAAGATATAAAACCCTCTCCAAAACTGATACAATTTTTGTGGCACTTTTAACTAAACAATTCCGCCCAGAACAATCACACTCAAGATAAATAAGACTATTGTTGCGAGCAATGCAGTCACAAAATAAAGCAGAATTCCTCTTTTCAAATTCACTCCAGACTGATACGTTGATTCCAGTTTGTCTTCCCCAGAATCAACAGTCACCAAAGTCCTCGTCAGGATAAAAATTATCTGGATTATATATACTCCAATTATAATCTGGAGATAATAAGGAGGGACCATTTCTTTAAAATTAAACAAGTCATTAAGCTGGTCAATATTCATTCCGCCCAAAAAAGCACCCCCAAAATTCTGCGCTAATTTTAATTTTCCCAAGATTGTTGTAATCATTGCTGCTAGTCCAACAACAATTCCTGCCAGCAAAGGAGCCAAAAAAGTCATATTGCTTTTCATGTCAGACGCAATTTCTGCAAGCATGTCTTTAAGCCTCTGCGTGATTTTCTGGATATTTTTGGCATACTCAGAAATACTGACCAAACTCGAAGCAGCAATATTGAGTCCCTTTTTAGCAGACTCGATAAGAACCCTCATACTCGTAGCAATAAGATCAGAAGGATAAAACACAAGTGCTCCTCGCTTAGGATCAAAAACCGCTTTCTCAACGCCCATTCCCATCTGTGTGACATTATAATTGACTCTCTGAAAAAACTCTTCTGTAACTAACCCTTTAGAGGACTGGGCAACTTTCCCAAACGCAAGTTCAGGAGGAACACCATTGCCGATTCTGTTCCCAAGCTGAAAAAGAGAATTGTTAAATTCCTGCTCTAACTCAACTGTTTTTCTCCTCTCCACAATCAGCTCTTTGGTTTTATCAGTATATGCTATTGAAAAGAACAATGCTAATCCTAATGGAAAAAACATTCCAAAAATCAAGGCTCCAACCCCAAAAGGCCCTTTGCCGTCAGAAAATCCAAATATCTTTTCCTCTCCAAAAAACCTAATTCCCAGCTGTGCAAAACTATAATCTTTCTGCAGCCCTAATAGTTCAGGAATAGGAGTAAACTGAAAAATCATTGGGAGCAATCCGATTATAAAAAATGGCAAACATAAGATAAAAGCATTCACATAATGTCTCTTGCTTTTGTAATCAGGATATAAGGGATTCCTCTCTAATAACTTTGTCTCGCCATAACCTCCAGGCCTCAAGAAGATTATTCTATCAGTGAGATAAAAAACAAAAAACGGAACAATCAGATTAAAGAGCACGAAAACATGTGGCCATTGCAGTAATCCTCCAAGCATAGCAGATGCAAGAGGCAGCAAAGCCAATCCCAAAGTAGGAAGCACAACTCCCAGCATATAAACATTAGTCAAAGGGCTTCTGACATTATGGGTGAATTTCAGCATTTTGTCATAAACTCCGTCTAAAACTACCTGAAGAGATTTTTCAAGGGTTGCAATTCTTCTGGCATTTTCTGGCTCAAAAAGGCTGCTCTCAATCAAATGAAAAGACTCGATAAATTCTACAGAATAATCCCTCCATATCTCAAGATAGCTATCCAAACTTTCTTTGATTGTAGAAAATCTTCCAATTTCAACATCATAAAAAACTTTCTTAAAATCAAGTGCAAGAGGATACTGAAGGTGCTCTGAGGCAAAAGCTATAGCTTTCTCTAAATTAGGTGTATGCCTCATATAAATAACAATATATAGTATCGCAGGAACCATCTGTGAAGATGCCTTAAGTCTCCACTTGTTTGCTAATCTTGCAGGATAATTCTTAATAAAATAAAACAAGAACAAAGATAATACCAGCATCAAAAAGAAAAACAAAATAGGAAAATTGTTGGCAATTCCCTTGATAATGTCTGCATCTCCACTGCCTTTGATTATTGCTATGGCGATGGATGCAAGCATACCAATGAAAAAAACAACAACAAATGCCATCACAGCAAGAGTCAATGCCTGTGAGGGCTGGACATCAAGGTGCGCAATCTTCAAAGATTTGTTCACCTCTCCTTCATCCTTCTCAGAAGTTTTAAGTTTTATAACATTCCCTAGGCTCTGGCACCATCTCTCATATCTTATTAAATCAGGAGCCAGCTCGCTTTTAAACTGACTGTATTCTCTACTGTAATCCCCCCCATTAACATTAGAAGTCTGAATCTGGCTTTCTATCTTTGCCCCGTATTTTCTCAGAATATCATCTACACTTGGTTTTTTATAAACAGGCATCTTAAAAATCTTTTTCCCCTTTTATTAATATGATAATCTAATTAAAATTAATTAATAAATGTTTAGAATCATCTCATTTTTCTCCATTAGTAATCTTTCTTATATACAATAGGCTTAGCCCGCCAACAACCAAACTGAAGAAATAATAGATTAATCTAGTTAAAAGAACAACCAATAAAGCCAATGGAGGAAATATGCCCATAGCAGAGAACAACAAAGTCATTGTAAGCTCTGTTATCACAACACCTCCAGGAAGGATTGAAAGCGCCCCGATAATAAAGCCTAGAGTCGTCACAATGACCACAGATAAAAAATCAATCTCAAAGCCAAAAGCCAAAAATAAAAAATAAGGGGTCAGGAAATTAAGCGTCCAATAAACAGCTGACAGGAAAAATCCTACAATCATATTGTTCCTGCTTCTGACAAATTTATTGAATATTTTCAGGAAAGATTTTACCTTCTTATTAATATAAGCTTCAAAATGTTCTGGGGTCTTAAAATCTTTTTTAATAATTTTCAAAAAATGAAATTTTTTTAGAATAGCGCCAAAATTAAAATGAAGTTTTTTCAAAAGTGAATAAGAGACAAAGAAAAAAAGAGCCACGATTATTATTAAAGCCAACTCTAAAATCAACCTTAAAGTAAGGGAAATTTTTACATAAAATAAAACAAATAGCACTGAAAATACTCCCAGAATGACTAAAATCCCAATTTGTGTGAACTTATCCCCCAAAACATATCCCAGCATTTTAGTTCTTGGCTGATTGTATCTTTTGGTCAAAAAATGCGCCTTGAATGGCTCTCCTCCAACTCCTGCTCCAGGAGTTACTGTATTAAAAAAAGCTCCTGCAAACAACACATTCAGCAAAAACCAAAAATCTTTTTTGAAAATAAACTTCCACCGTATTCCCCAGACAATAAAACTCAAAAAAGTAGACAAAACCGCCAGTCCAATCCAGAGAGGATTCGCGTATTTTAAGAGAAGATAAACCTCATAAAAATTAATATCCTTCAAAAGCCAGACGATTAACCCCAAGATTAAAACCACAATTACCCACTTCAGCCACTTTTTCATAGACTAATAAAAGGAAAAATTGTTTATAAATTCTTCTCAGCTTTCAAAAACTTCTTCACAAAATTAGGGGTTGTAAAAACCTTGACTTTTTTCTGTTGTTTAAAATGCTTGTCGTCAGACCAGATAGCAGATTTTACTGCAATTGCACAAGCTAAAAAAGGAGTATCTTTTATATCTTTTAATAACTTCACTGATTCATGCAGATAATCTTGATAATCTTCAAAAAGAATTACCTCCACATAATCTAAGATATTTTTAAGCAAAGAATCAAATTGTTTTTCACTAATTGAAGACTTCTCGCAAACATAATTTCTATATTTGATTATTTCACTAAAAGAATAAGAAGGAAGGAAGAATTCAAATTTAAGATTAGTTATCATTTTTCTAACCAGGCTATCTTTAAGTGAAGCTGAAATAATAATATTTGTATCAAGAACAATTTTCATTTTAAGCCGTGTCTTCTAGCAATTCCTTCCTTAATCTTTTCCCCTATCTCTTCTACATCTCTTTCAGTTAATTTGCTATTTTTAACTAGACAATCCATCTGCTCCAATTGTTCTATATTCTTCTCTAAAATTTTCCTAATCACCTCGCTCCACCTAATTTCGCTGCGTTCTTTTAATTTCTTGTGCAGAGAATCCGGAATTGCTAAAGTTATGTTTGGCATATAAAATCTGTGTAAACACAGATTTATAAACTTCTGGTCAAATCTTCCTCCCTTTTACCTGTTCATTCAGCCATCTTTGCCATTCTGGAAAAACCTTTTTGGACAATGGCAACCCAATCTCCTGTCTCACCTCATCAGAAATCTTGTGAAAAGCATCATTGGCCAAAACATTAAATTCTGCCTCTAAAATTCTGGGGTTGCTTGATTTCTTTGCAATATCAACAAGCTCTTTTTTCATCTGGGCCCTCAAAAGAATATTATCATAGACTGCATCCCAGTTTCCTGCCCAGCCTCTGACATTTGATGCAATTGATTTGATGACCTCGCTGTCCCCATTGATTAAATCCTCGCTTGCTTCAAGTTCATCTTTTTCTACATTATATCTTAAAAGATCCACAAACCCTTTTTCTTCCTGCGGGTCTTTTTTCCAGTGCTTTCTTACTTCAGTGACTTCCAGCAAGCGCCTCCAAGAGTGCAATCCATCAGGAGTTTTGATTGGATTTGCAACAGCAATTATATCTGTTGCCTTAAAGCTCGTGGCAGGAACATCTAGATCATTTACAACCCTGTCAAAAACACCATAAGGAGACGCTCCGTGAATTGTTCCTGCAACAACATTTGCTAATGCCCCTACCCTCATTGCCTCATAAAGTGCGCTGGCCTCAACACTTCTTACCTCTCCAATGATTAAACAGCTGTCTCCAAGCCTCAAACTTGTTCTTATCCCAT
>CAZFNY010000020.1:0-9287 GCA_964520275.1 Candidatus Woesearchaeota archaeon
TTGACTAAATTTTATTATCAATAACAGATGTTGTGGTTGCGAGCATGGGTGGAGGGATTTTTTCTTTTTTAAGATAAAACCGAAATCTTTATATAATAGTTAGACATAATAGTTATACAATGATAATTGAAGTTAAAACTAAAAGATGGGGAAATTCTGTTGGAGTGATTATTCCTAGTGAAACAATTGAAAATTTGAACATAAAGCCTGATGAGAAAATTGTGATAGAAATAATAAAAAAAGAAAATGTTTTAAAAGAATTGTTTGGTTCTATGAAGTTTGATAAACCGATAAAAGAGATTGTAAAAGAAACTAGAAAAGAGCTTGAGAGCAAATGGATGTAAAAAAATGCTTAGATACCTATGCATTAATGGAAATAATTGAGGGGAATAAAAAATTTTTAGAATATATAAACTCTATTTTTGTTATAACAGATATAACCCTTGCGGAGTTTTATGGTGTATTGTTAAGAAAAAAGGGGGAACAAACAGCAGATTATTGGTTTAAAAAATTTGAGAGGTATTCTCTCGCTGTGAATAAAAACATCTTGATAAAAGCAATCAAATTCCGATATGAACACAGAAAGCAGGATATCTCTTTCTTCGATGCTGTAGGATACATCTCTTCCATTGAAAATGGCTTCTCTTTTGTAACAGGGGACAAAGAATTTGAGCATATTTTAAATGTTGAGTTTAGGAAGAAGTGAAGGGAGAGTGGAGAGGGGGATATTTTCTTATTAAAAAGTAACAACAAAATGAAAGATTTATATATTGTTAAATCTCTGATATATTATGACAAGAGTTATATGCCTAGAGGGAATAACTGGGGCAGGAAAGACAACTCAAGCTGCTAAAATAGCTAGCCTTTTAGATTCTAGATGTGAGGATTACCAAATAATAAGCGAAAAACAATATGAACCTTTTAAACAGACTATAATCAACTGGCATCTCGCTGGAGCAAATCAATATTTTACTCAAAAAGTAATCAAATCGATAGCAAAAGCAAGAGGAAAAACACACAGGAGGCATATTGTCCCCCTAATTGACACAGTTTCTTTACTCATTTTTGATAGGTGTTTTTATACAAGTGGAATTTATGAAGCAGATGGAGAGTTAAAAGTAGATGAAATAATTGATATAAACCTAAAAGAAGGGGTTATAATCCCTCAAGAAGGAGTAGTATTGTCCTGTTCTCCAGAAATTGCAAGAAAAAGAATCGATGAAAGAAGATTAAAAATCAGCAGATATAATCTTCCTTCAATGTACGAGTCTCTTGAAGAGATAACAAAAAGAAGAAGCCTTTATATTCAATTATGTGACGAACATCCAGAATTATACTTAATTGATACAACAAATAAAACAGAGGATGAAGTTTTTGAAGAAGTTAGGAGGAGGTTGAAATTGTAAAATGATAGAACGAATATTTTTTGATTTGTCTACAAAAAAGGGTTTAGATATGGCAGTTGAAGAAACACAACAATTTGATAGAATTGTTAAAGGGGTTTATGAATTAACTGCAAAAGATATTTATGGGACTGAAAATCCAAAAGGATTGGCAATTTTTGCTTATGGTTCCCCTGGAAGGATAGAATTAATTGGGGGAGATAGTGATGCAGATATTTTTTTGTGTGAAGATAAAAGAACTTCAGAATCAATACAATTTAGGAGATTGCTCAAAGACAGGCTTGGAAAGTTTGATTTTTCTAAAGTTGATTTAACTAGTTGGGGAAGCTATAATGAAATAGAAATTTATCTTCAAAAAAGTTTGGTGGGGGGGAACCAGGTTCTAGAAACAAGGTTTTTGGTTGGAGATGAAAAAGTGAGTAATGAGATTGAAAAGAAGAAGAAAGAATATGATTCAATAGAAAGAGGATTAAGTAATATTATCTTTAGTAGACTATATTTTAATCAGTATTTTAGACAAAGAATAAGAAATGAAGCAATAAATATAAAATATTGTCTAGGGGGTTCAAGAGATTTCCTTTTTGTTGGGTGGTATGACAAGTTAAACCGAATGATTTTGAATGAAGAACAAGATAATTCATATCAACCAAGAGTTAAGATGGGTCTCCAAAAATTATTTGAAAAAGGAAAAATAACTGAAAGGGAACTAATAGATACTATCGAAGCTATTAATTTTTCTATGGTATTTAGATCAGATGTTCTGAGAATTAACAAAAATACCTCAGATAGAGGTTTAACATTTATGGATGAGCCAACTTTGCAAAGGCTCCAGATGATTGGTTACCCTGAATCTGAAGTTACTAAAAGAACTTTTGAAAAATACAGGAAATCTATCAATAAAGTTTCACAAATGATTTGGGATGAAACAATAAAAAAAGCTGGTCAGATAAGAGGCCAAAAATGGGAAAAACTATTTAGAGACGCCATCTCTTCACAAACTTCACAATCTAAAAGGATGAAAATATCTTCAGATGACCCTTTAATTAGGATTAGCTTAATATGGGGAGCAAGTGAAGCTAACGAAGAGCCTTTATTAAAATCGTTGGCAATAAAACATAGAGATACAGATGATTGGGCTACTATTGGTTCTTTAGTTTGCAGCCCATATTGTCCTCATGAAATATTGCATCATTTTGGAACAGGAATAGCAAAAGATGAGGGTTATGGATATTTATTAAGAGTTATTGCCCGTAATAAAAATATTGGAAAAGAGACCCTTGAAGATATAGCAAGAGATCCGAGGTTAGAAAAAAGGTATACTGAAGTTGCCGAAGCTGCATTAAATGAAGGAGATAAAAGTGCAAATAGTAAAATTTAAAAGTGTTTTATCATTTAAACTAATATGGCCAGAGTATTAATCACAAGACACGGACAAACTAAAGAAAATGTAGATGGAGTTATACAGGGAAAAGAGCACGGAAATATTAATGAGAAGGGATTTGAGCAAATAAAAAAACTTATAAAAAGACTAAAAAAAGAAAATATTGGTAAAATTATCTCGAGCGATATTCCTCGGTGCAGAATAACAGCAGCAGAAATATCAAAAGAACTCAATATTCCAGTTGAATATCTTAATTTGATTAGAGAAAAAGATAATGGTGATTTGATAGGTAAAAATCATAAGAATATTAACTGGGATAATTTAGAAGGTGATTTTGAAACAAGAAGAGCTAGAGGAGGAGAAAATTTAAAAGAAGTAAGAGAAAGAGCTATAAGATTCTTTAAAGAGATATCAAAAGATAAATCTTATGAAACAATTTTAATGGTTTCTCATGGTGCCTTTTTAAAAATATTTATTGGTAACTTATTAGGGATGTCTATTTATGATTCTATTTTTAAATTATTTGTTGAACATGGTTCATTAACTGAATTAGAAATAGATGAAAAACATAAAGAAGGTTATAGGTTTAATTTTATTAATGAAAAAGATTACCTTCAATGAACCAGTAAAATTCTTAATAATTGTTTTTTCCCTTCTTCTCCAACAAAAGACCAATCACAGCCTATAGACATTAAATCTGCCCAGATTCAGTGAAGCGCTTCATTAATTTTTCAACAACGACTTGCGGTGCAAAACCCTTCCTGCTGCACATCTTAGCAAACTCGTCATAAATCTTCCTGTCTATGTTGTAATCAATCCTCATCTTCTGTGGATTTGGTGGTGTTGCTGCCATGAATGGATTAAATAAAATGCATTTATAAATATGTGGTTGAAAAGATTTATAGGGAGTTAATTCAGATAAGAACATGAAATATAGGATTATGAGTGTTGATGGAATAACAGGAGAACAATTTCAGGAAATTGCTGATTATCTGCACAAAGATAGAGCTAATTATGTAAATGATTATATAAGGGAGGATTTATCAGAACAGGAAACTGGTCCTACAGGAAAGAGATTTAAATTAACGTTAACAATAAGACAGGATGTAAAAAAAGCAGAAGCAAAAGAAAGAAGAAGAGTAATAGATGGATTATTAAAAAAATTAAATAAAATAGTGATAAGTTCTGAGTGATTCCCTAACAAACACTTTTTTCTTTTAGCAATCTACCCCTCAAACATAATCCGCAAATCTTCTTTTAATTCTTCAAACATTTTTTCACAATAGCCATGAGGGCAATCTTTTACTTCATAGAATTTTTTCGGCTCGTTTGCAAGTTCAAATGTGATTTTTGCGTCTTTTAATGGGACTGTGCTGTCATTTAAACTATGAAGCATAAAAACATAGTTTGGTGAAATTTTACCTATATAATTATCTGGATCAACAGAAAAAAGATAAGGGGTGTAGGGCATACTTTCATTTTGAATGTGGAACCCTGAACTGCTTATGACTATAACTCCTTTTAATCTTTTATCTAGGGCCGCAGCAATTATCGCGTATCTTCCTCCCATGCTTTCTCCTGCTATTGCTATATTATTTTTGTTGATATTGTTTATCTTTTTAAGAACATCATAGGCTTTTAGCGCGTCATAAACACTTAAATGCTGTATAGGTTCTTTTCCTTGCGAGAAAATATTATAATCTTCTTGAATCCCAAGATAATAACCTCCTGTTTCACCTATTCCTCTTTGATCAAAAGTCAGTACCGCATAACCCATATTTGCTATTTTTTCTCCAAGTATTGACTCGCTTTCTTTTGTAACACTCCCTCCTGGAAGCAGGATTAAGCCAGGAATATTAGTCTTATTTTTAGGGGTAACAAACAGACCATAAATTTTTGTTTTATATTCTAGGAAATTCCTGCTTTCGAAATTAACTCTATAAATCTTAACATTATCTTTTTCTTCTTTAAGGCTCAAAGTATAGATTGGATTTCCCGGTTTTTTGAGTATGAAAATGAATTGTCATGGAAATAATACTCTTCTTTATTTTTGTTCTGAATGATAAAATAAGCGGTTATAATCATCAGAATAAAAAATCCAATTAACGCAGCATAAAATATTTTCTTTTTCATTTAACCAAAAAGCAATCACCCTATAAATAATTAATGCTGGAGGATTGTGAAATTTTTCCCCTTCCCACAACCCTTAAAAACCCCTTGAAGCTGGAGAAATCATGGGAAATCTTGATTGCGCAAAGCTAATTGGAGAATATGCAACTGAAGAAAACTTAGTAGCCAGAAAAACAGATTTTGGAGGGGTTACTCAATACTCTTTTCATAAAGTTAAATGGAATCTTTTTGGATATAAAATTGGGCATAAGAAGCCCATTTTAAAATTATCTCTGCCAAAGAACAGCTATGATCGTCTGTCTATTGATGAAATTGACCCATATTATCCTGCAACAAGCCTTGTCGAAAGACTAAGAAAAGGCTATAATGGAAAGATATTAATCAAAAATTCTGTTGGAAATGAGAAGACAATAAAGCCAGGTTTTATTATCTGAGGATTCTACTACAGCAATACTTATAAAGCAAAGCAAATAGAAAGTAAAATGAATGATATTGACCGAGAAATTAAAGAAGATTTTCCAGAGTTTACAACTTTTTTATCTGTAAAAAATGTTTTGAATGATATTGTTGTTCATGGTTATAATATTATAAATAATTCCCCTGCGTCTGGAGAGTATAAGGCCAAGATTGTTGTGGATGGAATCACAGTAGGAGACCTGTCTATAGATTGCTCTTTAAGGGCTGGCAAAGTTATGGCAAAAAGAGCAAGTTTAGATTCAAGCTTATTCCCTGAATTTAGGATGAGAAAGAGACAAGAAAAGATAAATTTAGTTTATAGAGTGGACAAAGGCAAGAGAATGGATAGCTACAATATCCCTTTTCCGTGAAAATTACATAGGAAAAATAATTTAGAGAACTTTGGAATATAATAAAGAATTTCCATTTACATATGAGATATAACATTACCAAAAAACATAGCAAGTAAAATCAAAAAGATTAATACCCAACACCACCATTTTTTAAATAAATTAAAAGTCTTGGAATTATCTTCATTAATCTCCTCTTTATTACTCATCTTATTTTAAGGGGACTATAAGTTATAAGGCTTACTCTTCTCTCTAATTCCTGCTTTGTCCGGAGTTAGCATATTTTGAAGGTTGATTTGTCTTTTTAAGCTCTAAAAGAATCAAATTATTTGTTAAAAAGTCCTTTCCGGACAGAGCACATTTTCCAAAAATTAAGATTTCACAACAAACATTTTTAATCGCTTTCTGACTCAAAATATCATGAAACCTCAAACCAAAAAAACAAAACCCAAAATCCTCTTAGCAATGTCAGGAGGAGTTGATTCAAGCGTAGCAGCTTTATTGCTGAAAAAACAAGGCTATAAAATAATAGGAGCATTTATGAAAAACTGGAGTGACACAAAAAACGATTTGGGTGAGTGCAAATGGAGAGAAGAAAGGAGAATGGCCATAAAAATAACAGCTATATTAAACATCCCTTTAATAACTCTAGACTTTGAAAAGCAATACAAAAAACAGGTTGTTAATGAAATGTTTAGGCTTTATAAAAAAGGAATAACTCCAAATCCAGATGTAGATTGCAACAACAAGATAAAATTTCCACTCCTGATTAAAGAAGCAAAAAAACTCGGCTGTGACTTCATAGCCACAGGCCATTACGCGAGGATAAAAAGGATTAATGTTAATGATAGATATAGAAAACAGCATATTAATAAAAATTCCAAGAAAAAAAAAGTATTAATAATAGATAAAAATTATGCGAGCAAAGCGAGCCTATCTTCTGGGGGGGCGAGTGTTTGCACGAGGCAATTTCAGACCAACCTCGAGTGCGGGCACGAGTTAGATGGGAAGAAGTGTAATTACCAACTCTTCAGAGCAAAAGATGAATCCAAAGACCAATCTTATTTCCTTTACAGGTTAACACAAAAAAATCTAAAAAACACCCTCTTTCCAATAGGAGAGCTCACAAAAAAACAAGTTCGTGCAATAGCAAAAAAAGCCAGGTTTCCAAACCATGATAAAAAATCCACAGTAGGGATATGTTTTATTGGAAAAGTAAACCTAAAAAAATTCCTTCAAAAAAAAATTCCGTCAAAGCCAGGAAAAATCTTAAATCCAGAAGCAGAAGTTATTGGCGAACATGACGGAATTTTTTATTATACAATAGGACAGAGAATCGGGCCAAGATTTGGAATTGATTTAAAAAAGCCAGAAAAATACCAAAAAAAATGGTATGTTGCAAGAAAAGTTGCAAAAAAAAATATAATTATAGCTGCTCCAGAAGGCCATAGCCTTAATTTCAGAGAAGAAATCTGGCTTAAAAATGAGCATTGGATAAATGATAACCCATTAAATGATAGTAAAAAGAGAGAACCAATTAATAAAAAAATTTCTTTAGTTAAAAATAAATCAATTGCGAACAAAGTGAGCCTAATTATGGGTTGGTCGGTAAAGAAATCTATCAAAGTCCTCTCCAGAATCCGCCAGGTCGGAGAGCTTTTGCCATCAACTCTAATTTATGATAAAAAAAATAAGAAATTCAAGATAACACTTAATAAGCCAATCACAGGAGTTTCAGAAGGCCAGGCAATTGTCCTCTATCAAGGAAAAAAATGCCTCGGTGGAGGGGTTATTAGGTTTGGATAAACTTTTTATTTTTCTCTTCTGTTTCTAATTTAGAAATCAAGTTTCTTCTAATTTTTTCTCTAAGTTTGCTTTTTCCTATCCCATTAAGAATAACTGGCCCACCCTTACCGATAAGATTAAATCTCTGGAGGTATTTATACATCGCAGAAAAACAGCCATTAGAATTTTTGTAAATATCAGCAACCACAGTATAATTTTGAAGACCAACATTTGGAACATTCACTTCCAGCTTAAATTCATAGCTTTCAACAAATGAACTCTCATCTTTCATAAAAAACTATACAGAATTTCATTTAAAAGAATTTATATCTTGCAAACCAATAACCCTTCTCAAAACCTTTTTATAATCTAATTTCTTCTGTATATTATGAATTTCGACAATCTTGCAAAAGCCAGGCACAGTGTAAGAAAATTCAATTCAAAAACTCCAGACTGGCGCGATATTATTGAATGCATCGACACTGCAAGATTCGCACCTATGGCAGGAGACAATTACACTCTAAAATTTATTCTAGTAAGCGACCAAGAAAAAATTCAAAAGCTCGCGCAGGCAGCCCAGCAAAATTTTATTTCACAAACAAGGTATGTTGTAGTTGTCTGCTCAACTTTATCAAGAACAGTAAATGCATACGGAAAGCGCGGAGAGATGTATATCAGACAACAGGCAGGTTCAGCAATACAGAACTTCTTATTAAAAATTACAGAAAAAGGCCTTGCAACCTGCTGGATAGGAGCCTTTGTAGATAATCTTGTTAAAGAGATTCTAAAAATCCCAGAAGAGATAAATGTTGAGGCAATGTTCCCAGTAGGTTATGAATACGAAAAACCAAAAACAATAAAAGCAAAGATAAATATAGATAATATATTGTATTTTGATGAGTATAAAAATAAAAAGATGAATCATATAAAAAAAATAGAGGTGTAAATGGAAGAGAGCACAGACAATTTCGGAACTCTGGATTCTTTCAGGTTCAGACCAGAAGAAAAGATAGAGATAAAAAAACTTCCGCAGGCCGCTTTCGCAGATATTCCTGCGCATCTGCCTCCAAGAGATATTGAAAAAGTTCCCAAAAAGAAAAATATTCTGCTGCTCTTTATTTTATCTCTTATAACTCTGGGAATCTATCCTACAATATGGTATTTTAAAAGAGGGCCAGAGCTTTACAACTTAGGAACCCAAAAAAAATTAAGCCCTACTCTTCCGACCATCCTGCTCATACTAGATATCTTATTTGTGGCTCTAATAATAATAATTCCTCTGACAATAACAGTAAACTTTGAGCAAATGGGAGACTTCTGGCAAAATCCACCAATGCTCACCTCAACTTTGATATTCGGCCTTGCAATTGTAATCCTATTCAGGATATTCTTTTCCTTGCTTGTAGCATTTTACACCAGAAGTGTTATAAATCAGGCAATTGAAAACAAAGGCTCGCAAAAAAAGATATCTGGCCTGTTCACCTTTGTATTCTGCCTTTTTTATCTTCAGTATGAGATTGATAGGATCATAGATGACAAAGAAAACGAGCCGATGATAGGACCTTGGATGTTTTTGATAATAGTCCTTGTCCTGACAGGTTTAGCTCTTGTAAATTATTTTGTCTTGGCCTGATTAGTTTGGTTGTAAATTATTTTATATAAAAGAACTAAAAGAAGAGAATTAGTATGATAAATTGGGATTGGTTTAATAAATATTGTGACATCCGCTGTCGGCTAAAGCCGACAGCGTCCTAGGAAGCGTGGTGCAACTCTTGGTTTTGG
>CAZFNY010000021.1:0-9282 GCA_964520275.1 Candidatus Woesearchaeota archaeon
GTGATTTTTAGTATTTAGAAGCCCCACAGCTTGCTGTGATTGGGAGCTTCACTTACTATTGCTCACTACATTGTTAACATCAACCTTTCTTAGAAAAACCGACGGACAGGAGGCAATTTTTTCTCAAGCCTTAGAAACATGCTTTTCAACTTCATGCAGGTCTCTCTTCAATTCTTCAACAGCCTTTTTGAAAATATCTCCTGTTTCAAGTTGGCCAAAAGATTCAACACTAATCAGCAATTCTTCTGTGGGAGTCACTTTGATGAATTCTTTTTTCTTTTTCTTAGAAAATTCAACACAGGCATTGCACAAATCACACATCAAAGAATCAGTGACGCTAATTTTCCCATTTTCAGACTTTAATATTCTTTTTGGACAAATCTCTGTAATTTCTGCCGGGCACTCTTTTTCAATTTTTATCTCTGCCATATTTCTATAGACCATTATTCCCGGAGAAAATTTTGCATGCTCGCTTCCTTTTCCCAGCCTTGCTGTTGCAACAATTTCCAGCTCCTGACCCTTGTTCAAGGAAGTTATAGGAATCTTATCATAAACAACTTTCACATCTCCCTTTAAGTTTCCGCTATAGACTAAGCCTTCTTTGTCCACATTCAATTTAAGTGTGGCTTCTTTTTTTGCAGCTCCTTTCATTTCAAGAGGGACTAAACCAAGTCTATGTGCAATTGTCTCATCATATAATGCAGAATCATTTTTTGAAATTTCTACTTCGTCAATTGCAAGAACAGGTATCTGGTAAACATATCTTCTAATCGCGTTTGCTAAACTTTCATCTATTTCTGTCCTAAAAACCATCTGATTTTCTTTTTTGCTTACAATCTTCATTTTAAAACATCAAAAAGAGGATATTTAAACTCTTCTGCCGCCAGACGTTTTCACAAAGTAAAACGACTCGGAAGACTTAAACCCTTCTTCCCCTTCGCCCTCCTTTTTTCTTTGGCCCTCCTCTGGGCATTCTTGTTGTGTCAAGTATATTCTGTATTCTAAAACCCTCTCTCGAAAGGCTTTTTATTATTGCATTTGCTCCTGGACCCGGAGCAGGATTTCTTGTTTTCGCCCTTATTCTCACATAAAGAGATTTTATTCCAAGCTCTTTTATATTTTCCGCAATTCTCTTTGCGATGAACATAGCTATTGTAGGATTTGCTTTTAATCTATCATGCTTTGTTATGATCCCTCCAGTGACTTTTGTGATTGTTTTTCCAGACATGTCTGTGACATGCACAAGAGTATTATTAAAAGAGGTATAGATATTGACAACTGCTTCTATCTCTCTCGCTTTCTTTTTTGCCTTTTGTTCGTCTTTATCTAAATCAGCTAATCTTGGGCTGTCTTTTTCTTTTTCAATTTCTTGTATTTCTTCTTCCATTTTACTCTTCTTTCTTTTCTACAGGTTTAGTTTTTTTGACTCGAGGTTTGATTGTAATCTTATTTTCCAATTCTACTGGAACAACGTATGAAGGAGCATTCACAACCCTTCCATCAACCAAAATTTTTCTATGGGTTATCAATTGCCTGGCGCTTTTTGCAGTTGTTGCTATTCTTTTTTTTAAAACAACAGTTTGAAGCCTTCTCTGCAGAAAATCTTTTTTATTTAATAGCAAAACTTCAGAGATAGAATTAACATTAAAACCAATTTTTTTTAGCTTTTCTAAAAGGTTTTTCTGTTCTTCTGGTTTTGCAGAAATTAATCTTTTTGCTTTTTCCCGGATTATCTTTATCTTTGAATCCGCTTTCCAAATCTCTCTTTTGTTTTTTAATCCAAACTCTTTTTTTATTCCTACTTCTTCCTCAATTCTTGCCTTTTCAAAAGGTCTTTTTGGCCTTGAATATGTCTTGTGTTTTCGCTTCATTTTTCCACCTTCTTTTTGCTTTTAATTCCAGAGCCCTTTCTTCTGTTTGGCCTGAAATGGCCCTTTGTTCTCTGGCCCCTTACCGGAAGCTTAAGAGAATGTCTGATTCCCCTGTAACTTTTAATCTTTCTCAATCTTTTAATATCAAACTCTTTCCTAAGATCCAAATCACTTCCAACTAAAAATCTATTTTCTCCTGTCTCAAAATCTTTCTGCCTGTTAAACAGATGTTTAGGCATATCTGGATTTTTTACAAAATTGCCTATTTTCTCAATTTCTTGGCTGGTTAAAGAGCCTATTTTTCTGTTTTTATCAAGAGCAAGTTTTTTACAGAGAACATTAGAAAGACTCCAGGAGATTCCCCTTATCTTTGTCAAGCCGACATAAAGTTTCATGTCTCCTTCTATATCTTTTGAAAGAATTCTGACTACTCTTTCTTCTGCTTTTTGTTCGTTTGTTTTTGTTTCCATCTTATTGTATAAACAAATTATATCTTTCAAGCATTGTTATCTCTTTAAATATCCTTTTCTCTATAGCCTTTTTCGGATCTGGCAGATTTTGAATCCTTTTTTTCAAATCTCCAAAAGATTCAAAAGGTTTTTCTGTTCTCTGTTTTAATATATCTTGCATGTGTTTTTTTCCCATTCCAGGAAGCAATTCTATCTGGTGGATTCTTTTGTTTATCGCCTGTGATTTATTGAAAAACTCAATAAATTCTTTTTCCCTTTCCTCAACAACTTTCGAGATAAACTCTTCTAACTGGGCTTTGGCAGATTCAGTGAGTTTTTCTCTTTGAAGCCGGCCAAAAATATAATATATCTCTATCCTTTTTCCTTCTCCAATATAAACTTCTTGCCCAATCTTTAAAGTTACTCCTCGCCTAGGAACTAATTCCAAAAGAGTTAGATTTGTTTTTCCGATAGCCTGCGCTATCGGTATCATTTTTCTCTCCAAAGGATAACCATTGGGTAGGAATTCTAGTATGATTGCATATTCTTCTTTGGCCATTTTTTTTATTTGAATTCTTTAACTGTATCAAGTATTTTTTTTGTTTCATCTTCATCTAGGCTAATTCCAACAAAGATTTTATCCAGGTCTTCAGGGTTCTCTGGAAGTATATCTAATATTTTACTTAAATGTCTATCATCTACCTTTATCAATTCCAATTTCCTTATTTTTTCTCTTAATTCTTTTGCGTCTTTCACGCCCAATTTTGTGAATTTTTTTATAAATGCCCGAATTTCTTTGCCTTCGTCTTTGGAATTCTTGACATATTCCATTGCTTCTGCCATGCTTACTTGTTCGTTATTTTTTATCATTTTATTATATTGTTTTTATTTTTTTTAAATGTATAGCCTTTATTAAAAACTTTTTTTCTTTATTTATGTCTTTAATTTTCACAACATATACCCTTCCCCTTTTGCTTTCAACAACCCCTGTCTTGCCTTGCAGTCTTTTTGGGATGCTAGATGGAACAGATTTTTCTTTTATGACTGCAACAACATCACCTTCCCCAAATTCTTGAAAGTATCTACTAAGACTTAATTTTCCTCGTGTTCTGATGCTCTTCCTATTAGTCATAGATTACCCAGAAATATACCATTTAAAAAACTATCTTTTACTATCTCTTTCCCAGATCTTTATCCCTGCAAAAAGAGTCGTCATGAGAAACAAGACTCAAATCCCCTCGTTCTTTTGCATCTTGCATGTTTTCTGCTATTGCCTTGAACATTTTTTCACCCCAGACGTTTATCCCACACCTGTTGCATACGCTTAAGCATCTTCCATCATGAATTTCAGCGCCACAATAAATACATTTGTCCATTTTTCACCAATTTTAATTTAAGTTAGATAAGAACAGGAAACGGCTTTTTAAAGATTTGTATCTCTCAGAAGTTAAAAATAGAAGTTTATCTACTAATAAACATATAGTGAGGCATTAAGGGTCAAGTATTTTTTGGGGTCTTGAGTATATTCATTTAGAGAGATACATCCTTCTTCTTTGATAATTTGTTTAACTACCTTTGCACTAATATTCATTATATTGCCATTAAAATATTTAGAAATCTTTTCTTCCAAAATTCGAGCAATTGTTGTGTCTGCCAATTTCTCTTTTTTTAATTCTGCTGCTATCTTGCTGACCTTTTTACCATCAATAACAATCTTGGTTACAAGAGCACTATCTAGCCTATACTCTCCATCTTTATTTTTTTTGCAATTTTTCCAATTAATTTGGTATCCCAATTCCAATGCCTTTGCCACATCCTTTCTATCAACCCCTTTTCTTTTGGTGTTTGTGTAGTTATCCACAACAGATGCTAGATAAGACCCATAATCATCTGTATGCCTTACAGGATTTATTGTTGAATTAGAAGCAATTGAGTAAGAGGCACTTTCTTCTCCACAAATTCCTTCAATGTTTTTAGCTGAAGAATTTGAAGTATTTTTTCCACAAATCTTTTCAAGATTTGCTGAATGACTTTCTGGTTTGTCTAATTGAAATTGAAATTCTGCCTGATCTTTCATTTCTGGTTCTATATATGTTGCAAAAGAGGCTAAATACTCTCCTGTTGATAGATTTATTTTTGTCACACGAACTCTCTTATTGTTCAAGTCATCTTCTTGTAACTCTACAAATCCCTCTGGATTAGGAAGATGATTTACTCCATTAACAAGTATTCCATAATTTGGACCCGGCATCTTGATTCTATTTTCCGTATCACATCTAACTATGTTTGTTCCAAGATAAGTTGTTCCTGATTTATTAAGAAGCTCTGCTCTGATAATTCTTGAAAGATCTGGTTTTACATTTTTTGAGACATCTTTTGACTCTGCTTTTGCAAGAGAGCCAGAAACCGAAATTTGAGTGTTAGCTTGTCTTGGAGAAAAAACCTGGTCAAAAGTTTGTGATTTAATATAATGTTGATATGTGCTTGGGTGGGAAAATAGTTCTTTTATAGAATAAAGTGTTAAAGCAGAGATAACAGCAAAACCAACACTTATTTTCATTAATGTAGAATTTAAATCATAATTTTTATGTCCTCCTTTTGGCTCTGGCACTTGAAAATCATTTGATGTTTTGAGCCCACCCCAAAACTTCCCAAGCCAATTCTTAATAAATCCCATTCAAATCCATAGAAATCAAAGTATATAAATTTTACTAATAGTTATTACTTTAGAGTTAATACTAAATAGGGGAAGATTATTCATACCTCAAAGCATCAACAACCTTGATTTTGCTGGCTCTTCTGGCAGGAAGTGTTCCAGAAACAGCTCCTATTAAAAACCCAAACATCAAACAACCAAAAATTAAATACCAAGGAGTTGCAATCTGCAAAAGATTTGTTCCTAAAGCATTTGCTGCAATACTTTCAATAATCTTTCCAGCCCCATATCCCAGACCAACTCCAATTGCTGCGCCAACTAATCCCAAAAGCCCAGACTCAATTAAAAAGATAAGCAAAATATTTTTGTTTTTGGCACCGATTGCTTTCATGACCCCAATCTCTCGTGTTCTCTCTAAAACAGAAGTATACATCGTGTTTGCAATTCCAACACCCCCTACTAAAAGAGAGATTGCCGCAATCCCCCCTAAAAAACCAGTAAGAATATTAAGGATTGTCTGAAAACTTCCTAAAAGCTCTTCTGGTGTTGAGATTGAAAAATCCTGTGTCTTTTCTGTCTGCCCTTTTGACTGTCTTAATTTTTTTTCAGTTCTGTCTGCAACATCCTTAACAGTTTCTCCTGACGTAACTTGGACAACGATTTCATCGACTCTTTCTGAAATATTAAATAATGTTCGAAAATCATCTAAAGTCATTATAATGCTGGTGTCATCACTAGGATTTCCTATAGGCGTTGCTATCGACCTGACTTTGAAATCTTTCCCATTGATTGTTATCTTGTTTCCTGCTCTTACTGGTTTTTGAAAAACATTTCCTGTCTTAAACAAGTTTCCAAGTAATACAGAACCTTCATCTCCAGCCTTGAACATGGTCCCTTCTTCTGCTTTCCAAGCATTTGTTTCTGTATATATCTGTGTGTGATCTAAAGGAAGCCCAATGACCATAAAATATTTGGTTTCTCCAGAAAATTCCACTTTGGCATTAGTAATAGCAACATAAGTGTAATCTTTTATTCCTCTGATTTTGCTGATTGTTTGGATATCTTTTTCTGTCAGGATATCCCCCCCAACACTTCCTGGAAGTCCTAAAAATCCGGTTTTAGGAAGAATAAAAAATTTGTCTGTTCCTAAAGTTTCAAACTGTGCTTTGACCGCATTCTGCAAACCCAAAGACAGGCTGATTAACAAGAAGATAGTGGCAATTGAAATAAAAATTCCCAACATCGTCAGCCAGGTTCTTAGCTTTCTTTTTCTAAGGTTTCTTACAGCAAGGGTAAAATAGTCAGAGATCATCTTATCCTCTCAATGCATCAACAACCCGCGTTTTACTTGCTTGCGAAGCTGGAAGAATTCCAGACAAAACCCCAATTAAGAATGAGAATAAAACTGCTCCAATCAAAAGAGGCCATGAAATTGTGATTACAAAAATATTTTCTCCTAAAAATACACCAGCTATTTTCGAAGCTGTTATTGCTCCGCCTAATCCTATTATTGCTCCTGCTATTCCTCCAACCAATCCCAAGAGCCCAGATTCTATTAGAAAAACAAACAAAATATCTTTGTTCTTTGCACCAATTGCTTTCATTACTCCAATTTCTTTTTTTCTTTCTGTTATAGAAGTATACATTGTGTTTGCAATTCCAACACCTCCCACCAAAAGAGATATTGCAGCAATTCCTATAACAACAATATTTATCACATTAAGAATTGTTTTTACAGAGCTCAAAGCCTGTAAAGGTGTTTGGACAGTAAAGCTTTCTTCTCCGATTTTTTCATGCCTGTCTTGCCTTAATTTTCTTTCAATTTCTTTTGCTACAATGTCTATCTGTTTAGGATCTTTAACCTGCGCTACAATTAAATCATATTCATCATCTGTGTTAAAAACCTGTTTCATGTCACTATGAAGCATAAGAATTACGCCGTTTATAGTAAAGCTGCTGGATTTCTCCAAAATTCCTGCAATTTGAAAATCTTTTCCTTCAATATTTATTGTTTTTCCTACTTTGAATTCTTTTTCAAACCTCTGGCTATTGAGAAATTCATTTCCCAAAAGAACTTTTCCTTTATCTCCTGGTTCAAGAAGTTTTCCTTCTGCTACTTTGGAATTAAAAGACTCATAAACAATTTCAGCAAGTTTTTTGTCTTCAGGAATATCTCCAAAATAACCAAAATCCGCAACTTTGTTATATTCTATTTTTCCAACTCTAATCAAACGCGGAACAACCAAATTCACATCACTAACTCCTTTTATAACTTCTACATCATGTTCATTCAGTTTCACAGCCACAGTGCTGCCCGGAGGTCCAAATCCTGCTCCTTTGTTCTGGATTGTCAACTTGTCAACAGAAAGCGCTCCAAACTGTCCTGTGACAGCCGCTTCAAGCCCCTGGCCCATTGAAATAAGCGAGACAACAGCAGCAATCCCAATAAAGACTCCTAGAATTGTCAGCCAGCTTCTAAGCCCCCTGTGTCTGAGATTCCCAAACGCGAGAGAGAAATAGTCGTTTATCATAGGAGTTTACACTCCAATCTTTAATCTTGCAAATTCTGATTCTAACCAAATAGCATATTTATTTAATCCTGGAATTTCCTTTAATCCTTCTAATATTTCTTTTTCATCAATATATCCTGAAATAAAATCGTAGACCCCCCATGATAAACTTTCTTGGATATTGGGGTAAATAAAGGTATCGTGAAATTTTGGATCTCGCAGAACTAATGGCATTCCTTTAGTCAATATACTGTTTGTTGGAGGCGCTTCTGGATTGTTTTTCGCATCTTTAAAATTCCTGAGTAGCAATATGTTTGATTCTTCATTAATAGTCTTTCTCTCATTTACAACCCCAGAATATAACCCGCTCCTTGTTTTTGCTAAGATAAAAAAGTTTCCAAAAATGTCTTTGCAATAACATCCTAGAAAATTATCAATTTTTAAACTTGTTAAATCGCTGAGATCTCTTCTATGTCCGAGGTTTAATTCCGTCATTGTTTCAATTTTCTCCTCTTAACTTGTTATTCTTCTTTCTAGCTTTTTTTATTCTTCTCCAAACAAACCAGATTATTAAAAGGACAATTAAAACAAGAAAATAAGTTCCTGTGTTGCTCTTTTTTATGATTCCCAATTTAAGGGCTTCTTCTTGAGTGTAAACCTTAAATGGAAGGTTGACTGTATCTGTCTGGGCATTATTCTCAAAATCCTTGTAAGTTACTTTCGCTTTTAAAACCGGAGCAGTTGTTGTGAAGATAACATCAAATGTTGCAGTATCTGTGTCATCTGCATTTATTGTTCCTATAAAAACCTGATTAGAGGATAAAAGCTCAAATCCCTGAGGAGTCAGCTGAACATCAACTGATTTAATTTCTCCAAGTCCTTTGTTGATTATTTCCAAGGAGATTTTTCCTTGCTGATTCTGGACAGCACTTCCGCTAACATCTACACTATAACTTACTTCTGTTTTTGCACTGACTCTTATTCCAAAGCTTCCGGTTTTTGTGCCTGGTTCATTGGTCTGAGCATTTGTATATTTTATCAGATATGGAATTTCATAATCTCCTGGCTTTATGTCTGAAGAAGCCTTTATAGTGAAACTGGCTGAATCATCATCATCTTCGTTAATGTCATCAACATCTTTTTCAGAGCTCCCTATTGAGCTAAAAGGAAGATTATCAAGTAAAAGTGAAGCAGAAACTTTTTCTATGTCAAAGTTCTCATTGTTATCAATTTTGAGTGTTATTTTTCCTTCTTCTCCAGGATAAATTGTTATGTAGTTTGTATCAACAACAATAGCAGAAGCAAAGTTTAAGCTGTATAAGAAAACCAAAGTTAATGCAAATGCGATTGTAGTTAATGTTTTGTTTGTCATTTTATTTTCTTCCAATATAACTTTATAAATATTTCTATATTGTTACTTCTTAGTAATTATTACACTTCCTGCCCATTGATAATACATTTAGGGACCTTAAAGCTTTTCCATTTTCCGCCAGTCTTTTTCTCTAAAGACTCTACTCTGCCATCTCTCAAAGAATAAATGGTTCGGGCATATGTTTTGGCAATTTCTGGGTCATGGGTTACAATGATTATTGTTGTCCCTTTTTTGTTGAGCTTGACTAAAAAATCCATAACCATTCTTCCTGTTTTTGTGTCAAGATTTCCTGTGGGTTCATCTGCAAGAATTATCTCTGGATTGTTTGCAAGAGACCTAGCAATAGCAACTCTCTGCTGCTGTCCTCCAGAAAGCTGATTAGGATAAAAATTCATCCTGTCTTTTAATTCAACCAATTCCAAAA
>CAZFNY010000022.1:0-9244 GCA_964520275.1 Candidatus Woesearchaeota archaeon
ATTCTCTCACGAACTAAAGTAGGGAAGTTTTCTTTCAGCTGGCAAGCTTATAAAGTCCACTTTCTAAAACCGACCTGGTCATATTTCGCCCGCAATTAGTACGCCAATAATCCTGAGGAGTGATATATGTAGTTCCCATACCCCCTCCACCATAACACCCAGAATCACCACAATCACAAGGACTACATCCAGTAATTGGAGGGCATACCCCCATTACCGTCATACATTCTCAACGCAGGAAGGCTTTCAACTGGAGGCAAGCCCGGTGTTTGATCTACTCGCCGCGAAAAACTATAACTGCTATTCAAATTCTCAAGAGCAGCAAGACCTTCATTTATCTGATCACTATATGACGCATGCGCAAAATGGATTGTAAGTTCCTTGGCTTTTTCTAACCAGTAAGGAGGAATCTGGTCAAACTCCTTAACAGCATTATGGTCTGCAATAATCGCGACAGCATTAACGGTCCCAACTAAAACTAAAAAGAATAAAAATACAACCACAAAAAAGAACATTCCTCCTTTGCCTTTACCCATATAATTTACAATAAAATTCTATTTATTAAGTTTTATACCTTAAGTTATTAGCCTCATTTTTTCAATAGCCACTTCCACGCAGGAATTATTGAGATTTCTTTATTATCTACCTTTTGCTTTCTTTCTTCTTGCTTTGATATTACCACACCGCTATTGACATTAAACAATTTCATAAATCTAAACAAGCCATTAAGGTCTTTTATCTCTCCATACTTAACTTCTATCGGCAGAATTTTTCCATTTTCAATGACAATATCCACTTCGTTTTTATAAGCATCTCTCCAGAAAAAATTAGCCTTTGTCTGAAGAACCAGAACATTTTCAAATATCTTTGGCTTTATATCATCATTTCCGTACATAAATCCTAATGCAGGGATTGTAGGGTAATATTTTTTTAATTTTTTTGCCGTTTTTCTTTGATTCCTTGAAAAATTGAATATCTTTTTTATCAAAAAAGAATTCTCAAGATAGCCGAGATATAAAGAAACGACTCTTCTGGATATTCCAACTTCTACAGCAAGCTTGTTCATTTCTATTATCTGGCCGGGATTGCTTGAAATAATCTTAAAAAGAGACTCAAGTATAGAAACATCTTTTACAGGAAATATAAGAGGTATGTCTCTAAATAATATTTTCTCAACAACTGTTTCTCTTATATAATTTTTAATAAAATCCTTATCTTTTATACCTACTAATTCCGGAAATCCTCCTTCAAGCATGAATTCTTCAAAAAGCAAGGATAACTCTTTTTCATAGATGGCTAGGGGCTTTAACTCCACCCCTTTAAATGATAAAAATTCTTTAAATGAGAGAGTTTCTATCTTAAATTCAAACATTCTTCCTGCCAAACTTTCTCTGGATTTTTTCCTGATGAATAAAGATTCAGAGCCAGAGATGATAATTTTAAAATTTGTATGCAAATCATAAATCCTTTTTATCTGCTCTTCCCAATTTTCTATTTTCTGAATCTCGTCAAATAAGAATATATACTTTTGACTATTTAGATCTTTATTGAAATTTTCTGAATATATTTCAATTAATTTAGATATGCTTAATTCTCTAAAGTTATCAAAGCTAAAATAAATTATATTCTGGGGATTAAAATTAGAATCTATCATATCTTTCACTATTTTCAACATTATTGTGGTTTTGCCTACCCTTCTTAACCCAGTTAATGCTATTATCTGTTTTGCACTAATATATTTATGCAGTTCTGGATAAATCTCTCTGTATTTATAATTTATCTCAAATCCGTGTTTCCACCAGGGGTTTGATTCAATTAAAGCTTTTTTTAATTCTTCATTTTGTGACATTTTAGAGTTACCTATATTCTATTATATGTAATCTTAAGATTACATATATTTATAAACCTTTCTACCACTTCCTCCTAATACTTAAAACCATATTTAGAAAGAGAAAAAATTACATTCTTTCCAATATCTTAATCCTCTTCTCTAAAGGAGGATGCGTGCTGCTCCACTCTCGGACAGGGCTTGAAATGAACAATGGAGCCATTGCCTGACTGACTTTTTTCTCTGGCACTATGTTTTCTTTCTGAATCTTTTTCAGCGCACCTATAAGCCCAGGAGGATATCTCGTGAACTTCACAGCAGAAGCATCAGCAGAATACTCTCTTTTTCTTGAGATAGACATCTGCACAAGCCAAACAACAATAGGGGCTAAAATGGCTAGAATTAATGCAAGAACTATAAAAATTGCATTTCCTTTATTGTCATCTCCTCCACTCTTAAACCATAAACTCCTTAAAAACATCTGCGAGATTATTGAAATCATTCCAACCATAACTGCAACAACAGTCATATATCTCATATCATAACTTGCAATATGGCCTAACTCGTGAGCCAAGACTCCTTCTAATTCTTTTTTTTCTAATTTGTCAAGAGCTCCATTTGTGACGCAGACAACAGCGTGCTTAGGGTCTCTTCCAGAAGCAAAAGCGTTTATCTGATTAGAAGGCATTATGTAAAGTTCTGGCATTGGAAGTCCAGAAGCAAGAGTAAGCCCTTCTACAATATCATAATACTGCTTATACTCTTGCCTCGAAGCTTTTTTGGCCCCAACACTGGCTATTGCAATTTTATGAGAGTTATAATAGCTTATCCAGACATAAAATATTGAAAACAGCGAAGCAAAAATCATAATGAAAAAGAAAGACCCAGGAGCCATGGCCTTGGCAATAACATATCCTAATCCGATAATAACCGCAAATATAATCACGATTAAAAAAAATGACTTCAATTTATTATTTGAAATCTGGTCTCTAAAGTCAATTCTCTGGTATTTTTCTGGCATAAAATAAGAAAGAAGAAAGGGTTTTTAACTTTAACTAAGCAACTTTCTCAAGGAGCTTTTTCCTTATTGGCACAAGAATCCCCTGGCCAGTTCTCTCAAATGCTTTATACATAACAAGATCCTCAACATTCTTCTCATAAATAGGGGCTCTTAACAACTCTTGATAGCCCAAAAGTCTCAACATATTTACAACATCAACTCTATCAGACCTTGTATCACAAATTATTGCTTCAAAAGATGCAGGATTTTCTTTTTCAGCTTGTCTTAGCATGAACATCCCAAAATATCTTCCTTGCAACTTAGGATCAACCCTCATATTTTTTAATTCTCTAATTGGTGAAAACTGTTTATGTGGCTAAAAAATTAAATCGCCCACCAAGGAACCATCGCTAAAAGCGAGTATGCAACTCTTGTACCCTGAAAGCAAATCCGCTCTCGCTCTTTCAATCCAGCCCTCATAACCTGGATAATTAAAAGGCTGTAATAAAAGAAAACTCGCTAGTTTATCAATCCCTTTCCTATCTTCTGCTAATCTAAACTGAAAATTAAAAGGCATGAAATACAAGATAAAAGACAATTAATAAAGATTTATGAGAAATTATTCAAACTTCACTTTCACAACTTCTCTTTCAGAAGCTGCAATCTGCAAGAATTGTCTTGGCTTTTTGCCGAAGATTCCTGCAAAAAATGTTCCGGGGAAAGTCTTGCATAGGTTGTTGAAAGACAAAATGCTGTCATTGTAATACTGTCTTGCATAAGCAATCTTGTCCTCTGTGGTAGCCAGTTCTCTCTGCAATTCCAAAAAAGTTGTGTTTGCCTTCAAGTCAGGATAATTCTCTGCAATAGCAAAAAGTTTTCCTAAAAATCCTTCTAGTTTCTGGTCTGCTTTAATCCTAGCCGGCAAGCCCTCTGCTCCAACAAGAGCTTTTCTGGCGTCTGTAACTGCCTTAATAGCTGCCTTTTCATGCTTCGCGTAGCCCTTCACGCTCTCAATAAGATTTGGAATCAAGTCAGCTCTTCTTTTCAGCTGAACATCAATCTGGCTTAAAGAATTATCAATTCTATTTCCCAGTATAGCAAACCTGTTGTAATATGCAATAATGATTATCACAATCAGCGCCACAACTGCAATCAATATCCAGGTCAATAACATGTTTTTACAAGAAAAAGTAAATTTATAAACTTAATGGATTGTGTATTTTCTATAAAACTATTTGGTTAAACTTAACAAAAAAATCTCCCAAAATTTTTTTGTTTTCTTTCATATATTTTATCAATAATTCATAAGATTCCACTTTGAATGAGCCTTCTCTAAAAACAGGCCAGTGTTTTTCATTCCAATATCCAAGATTCTTTGGGTCCATTCTAGCCATGCCTCCCAAGGAATCTGGGCATGCATATATTATCTCGCTAACTCTGGAAAGTATTGAAGCACCAGTACACATTAAACAAGGTTCCCAGGTTGTATAAAGTCTGGATATTCCGTTTGGATTCTTTTTTATTTTCCAGGAGACTTTGTGTAATAAGGAGTTTTCTGCGTGTGAGGTCCAATCCCCATTTGTTCTAGCAGAATTCCCTGAGATCCCCTCAAGATTATTATCAATTGTCAAAACAGCTCCAACAAGCAAATCTCCTCTTTTATAACAATTATAAGCCTCATTCATAGCCATCCTCATAAAATTCTCGTCAATCTGACTGAATAACATTAATTTCAAACAAAAGAGCACTATAAAAAGATTATTAAACTCCACTAAATATTTTAATTCATGGTGAAAGTAGACAAAAACAAATGTATTGGATGCGGAAACTGCGCAGCAATCTGCCCAGAAGTCTTTGAGATGGGCAGAGACGGAAAAACCCAGGTCAAAAAAGGCCAAGAAAAATCAAAGCTCCCTTGTATTCAAAAAGCAATTAAAGAATGCCCCACCCAAGCAATAAGCAAATAGAGTATCTATATAATACTAGTCATATTTTAATTTAACCATATAATAATTGGTGCTGAAGTGCATTTCAACCTCGTCTTTATCAGCCCTCTTTTTATTTCTTATTCCAATATAAACATCTGGAAGTATTTTTACTAATCCGTTATCATGCTTCAAATGAATCACGCTCTTTCCAGGAACTCCTCTTATCTCCAAATCTGCCTCTCTTGCTGTCCTAGTTCCTTCTATTTTCCGAGCTATTACTTCTATAAATTCATTTTTTCGCTCAATTAACATTCCTTCATTCTTTTTCAAAGGCATAAACAATCCCATAGAAAAAAACCAATTTACCTGGCTTATAAATCTTGCGAAATAAATATATCAATAATAAACCCCCAACAAAAACCTTTATTAACTTTATAATTTTTTATTATATATGAAACAAGAGAAAGAGAAAAAAGAGATAGATTTTGTGAAATGGTTTTCTGAAATAGATAAAAACTCAGGTAGTGTTGCTGGAGGAAAAGGAGCAAATCTTGCAGAAATCTTTAATTTGAAAGTGCCTGTTCCCCCAGGATTTGTCATCACAGCCCAGGCTTATAATTATTTCATAAAAGAAGCAGGACTAGACAGAAAAATAGAAATGCTTCTCAAGGCGATTGAATATGAAGACACAAAACAATTAGATGACATAACCAAACAGATCAGAGAACTTATTGTGAAAGCAGATTTTCCCCCAGAGATGGAAGATGAAATTATTGATGCATACGATATTCTAAGCACAGAATACAATGAAGTTGGCGAGGGTTTAGCCCGCGACATATTAAAAAGAGCAGAAGAGCCATCATTTGTGGCAGTCAGAAGCAGTGCAACAACAGAAGACCTGGCAGAAGCAAGTTTTGCCGGCCAGCAGGATTCTTTCCTCAATGTAAAAGGAAGAACAGATTTGTTGATTAACATAAAAAAATGTTTTGCGTCAATGTTCACTTCAAGAGCAACATATTACAGGATAAAAAAAGGTTTCAAGCACGAGCAGGCAAGTTTAGCTGTTGTAATCCAAAAAATGGTTGATTCTGATAAATCAGGAGTTATTTTCTCAAAAGACCCTTCTTAT
Source organism: Candidatus Woesearchaeota archaeon (assembly GCA_964520275.1). Classification (GTDB taxonomy): domain Archaea; phylum Nanobdellota; class Nanobdellia; order Pacearchaeales; family GW2011-AR1; genus CAZFNY01. Next base: position 5,886 of record CAZFNY010000022.1, read on the forward strand.
AAAAACGACCACATAATTGTCGAAGCTGTCTGGGGACTTGGAGAAGGAATTGTCTCTGGCCAGATAACTCCAGACACTTATTTAGTTTCCCCAGAACTGGAGATAATAAGCAAAAAAATATCTGCAAAAAAAATAGCCATAACAAGAAACTCCGGAGGAGGAAAAGAAACAGTCCAGCTGAAAAAAGAAAGGTCAGAGGCTCAAGTGCTAAAAGATTATGAAATAAAAAAGCTTGCAGAGCTCGCTTTAAAATTAGAGGCTCATTATAAAAAACCCCAGGATATTGAATTCGCCATAGAAGGTGAAAACATTTACCTTGTCCAGACAAGGCCAATAACAACTCTTGAAAAAAAATTTGAGATTGGAAAAGAGATAAAAGGCGAAGTGATTCTGGAAGGAATCCCTGCATCTCCAGGGATTGGATCAGGAGTTGTAAAGATAATAGAAACTATGGACGACCTGCAGAAAATAGAAAAAGGGGATATTTTAGTGACAAAAATGACCAACCCAGACATGGTTGTGTCTATGCAAAAATCCACAGCAATTATCACAGATGAAGGCGGTTTGACTGCTCATGCGGCAATCGTATCGAGAGAAATGGGGATCCCAGCAATTGTTGGAACTCAAACCGCCACAAAAACCCTAAAAGAAGGGGAATTAATAACTGTGGATGGGTTCACAGGAAAAATATACAAGGGCAAGGTTGCAGAATCTACTCAAAAAGAAGTTCTTCCTGTAACAGCAGAAACAAAAACAAAAATAAAGGTTATGGTAGATCTTCCAAGTTTTGCAGAGAGAGAAGCAAAATCTGGAATAAAAAAAGTAGGATTAACAAGAATAGAAGGAATAATTGCAGAATCAGGAAAACACCCAGAATATTTCTTAAAACACAAAGATATACATGAGTATGAAGAAATAATCTTTAAAGGAATCAAAGGAATTACAAAATATTTTGATGAAGTGTGGGTGAGGACTTCAGATATAAGAAGCGATGAGTTCCATGACTTAGAAGGAGCACCACAAAAGCCAGAAGCAAATCCTATGCTCGGTATGCACGGAATAAGATATTCTTTAAAACATCCAGAAATCCTGAAAGCAGAATTAAACGCACTAAAAAGAATATCCGAAGAGGGCAAAAAAATAGGGATTATACTTCCACAGGTTGTTTTAGTAGAAGAGGTGCAAAAAGTAAAAGAGATATTAAAAGAGATAGGTTTTTACAAGGCAAAACTGGGAGTCATGATAGAGACTCCTGCAGCAGTCCAAATAATAAAAGAACTCTGTGAAGAAGGAATCAACTTCATCTCTTTTGGGACAAACGATTTGACCCAATACATGCTTGCAATTGATAGGGGAAATGAAGCAGTTCAGTATCTTTACAATGAAATGCACCCTTCAATATTATACCAATTAGAGTATGTCATAAGGGTATGCAAAAGGCATGATGTTGAAACAAGCATTTGCGGCCAAGCAGGAAGCAACAAAGAAATGGTCAAATTCCTTGTTGAAAAAGGAATATCCAGCATAACTGTCAATGCAGATAAGGCAAAAGAAATTTCTGACTATGTTGCAGAATTAGAAAAAGGATTAGTAGCAGGAACAGACAAAGAGCCGAGAAAATACCAGCCTAAAAAAGAAGAACTGAACGAAAAAATCAAAAAGGATATTGAAGCCATTAAAGAAGAAAAACAAGAATACCTCGAAGAGAATCCAAAAGAAGAATGATCATCTTTAGATTTGTGTTTTAATCCCTTCTAATTTCAAATTTAAGTTCATGGGAAAACTTATAAATGAATATATCTTCAATAATTCATGGCAAAAAAGAAGAGTGAAGAACATTATAAAGAGCATCACCCACATCAGATAGAACATCATACTAAACACCAAGAGCCAAAAATAATACACGTTTCTACTCCCCAAGATAATGGAATAAACAAAGTCATGCTGGAAAATTTTGTCTCACTTCAGAAAGTGATGACTAACCTTTCTATAAAATTAGATGGTCTAACGACTCAGATTTCCAAACTTCTTGACTTGTTCGAAATTTCTGCAAAAGCACTTGCTGAAAAAGACTTTGAAGTTGAAAAAGATAATAAGCATCTGCTGGATAAAATGAATAATCTTTTGGATCAAAATAAAATTCTTGCAAGGGGTTTGAGTCTTGTACATGAAAGAATTCCAAGAGAACAACAGCAGTATTATTCCCCTCCTGCACAAGTCATGCAGGTTCAGCAGCCAGCACAGACCCAGCAATATATGAGAGAGATTCCACAGCCTCCTCCAAGTTTTCCGCAGCCAAGCTCATTTCAATCGCTAAATAGAAAACCATTTTCATCAGACATACAGTCTTCTACAGAAATAGAACCAAACTCATTTGAGTCTCCGATAGAGGAAGAATAAAATGTTAGAAGAACAAGAAGAGATTTCTATCAATGGAAAATTAGCAAGCACGTCTGAAAATTTTAGAAAATATTTTCTTTTGCTTTTCACAAAAGAGCTGATAAAACAATCCAATATTGAAGAATTCTTCAAGTTGCAGCACACAATAAAAAAAACAGAACAAGAAAAAAGGGCGAAGAGGGCTGAAGAGCCAAAAAAATCTCCTGAAGATTTTAATCTAAGCATCATGCACCGAGCTCCTATAACAATCCAAAGAGAAAACGCAGCTCCTGCTCAGATAATTTTCAAGCCCCTGCAAAAACAGGCGCAGGTCCCTTTACAGTCGCAAAATCAGATTACTTCCCAGGTTAGTCAAAATAGGGCTCCTCAAAGAGTAGGTGTCAGCCCCCAGATTCCAGAATATCCTCTTCCGCAAAGACTGCAGTATCTAAGGCCATATGCAACAAATATCCAGATTGATTTGGCAAGGCTCAATCCATTGGTTCAAGATCCAGCAGTGAGAAGCATTGAATGCAATGGCCCTTCAGAAAACCTGTTGATAAAAAGCAGCATGGGAACAAGAACAATAAACATAACTTTAAACAAGGATGAAATTGATGATATCTTCCAAAGATTTTCAGAAACTTCAAGGATTCCAATCCATGAAGGCATTTTCAAGATAGCTGCCGGAAATCTGATACTTTCAGCAATAGTCTCTGAAGTTGTAGGCTCAAAATTCATAATCAGAAAAATGGCCGCCCCGCAAATGGGAAGGGGTTATTATTAACTCTAGTGTATTTTAATTAAAAATATTATCACAATACCACTTCCTCTTTTTCTTAAGCTTACTAAGATTTCTTCCACCCTCAGCTATCCTCTTTTCTAAATCAAGAGAATCCTCTAAAGAAAGTTTAATTATATTTGGGGTTAAACTTCTTTTAGTACCTAAAGCATTAATATACTTATTTAGTACTTCAATA
>CAZFNY010000023.1:0-9212 GCA_964520275.1 Candidatus Woesearchaeota archaeon
CCATCACTCTTCTGCCCCTATTTTCAAGTAATCATAAAAGAATAAAAAACATTGTGTTTTCTCGTCGGTAAATTGAATTTTAGTGCAGAAAAGTTTATAAAGCAAATTGATTTAATTTTAGTGTAAAATAGCGAATTTTAGGCAAAAAATTCGATCAAAAATCAATGGGTTTTAGTGGTAACTTTCTAATACCAAAACAAGGAAATAACAGCAAAAACAGAGTAAAAACAGAAAGGAAACAAACATAAAAATGGCAGAAAAAAGCGATTATGGAGCAGATTCGATTAAGGTACTGGAAGGTCTGGAAGGGGTGAGACGTCGCCCTTCAATGTATATCGGCTCAACAGGAAGAGACGGCTTGCATCATTTGGTTTATGAGGTTGTCGATAATTCTGTTGATGAGGCTCTGGCAGGTTATTGCAAGAAAATAAAAGTAATAATCAATAAAAATGGCTCTGTGACAGTAGAAGATGACGGAAGAGGAATTCCAGTAGACTCGCATCCCCAGTACAAGGTTCCGGCTGTCCAGGTTGCTCTTACAAAACTGCATGCAGGAGGGAAATTTGACAAAAAATCTTATGCTATTTCCGGAGGTTTGCACGGAGTCGGAGTCAGTGTTGTCAATGCTCTTTCTAAAAAGCTTGTGATTGACATAAAAAGAGATGGAAAAGTCTATAGCCAGGAGTATTCAAGAGGGGACGCAAAGACAAAACTAACTGTTACAGGAAAAGCTTTACCTGGAGAAACAGGAACAACAGTCACTTTTTGGCCAGACCCTGAGATATTTTCTACAACCGAATTTGATTACAAGGTTTTAGAGACAAGATTCAGGGAGATTGTCTTTTTGAATGCCGGCTTGAAAATAATCTTGAATGACGAGGAAAAGGATAAGAGTCAGGAGTTTTTTTCTGCAGGTGGTCTGATTGAATTTGTAAAATGGATAAACAAGTCTAAAGAAGCTTTGAGCAAGCCGATTTATTTCAAGAGAGAATCAGAAGGCGTGGTTGTGGAAGTGGCTATACAATATAATACTGGCTATCAGGAGAATATTTTTGGCTTTGTGAACACGATAAATACTGTTGAGGGAGGGACTCATGTTTCTGGATTCAAAACTGCCTTGACAAGGGTTCTTAATGATTATTTGAAAAAAACAGGGAATGGAAAAGAAGAGGCGCTGTCTGGAGAGGATACAAGAGAAGGGCTTACTGCAATCATCAGCTTGAAAATGGCGAATCCCCAGTTTGAAGGCCAGACAAAGACAAAATTGGGAAATTCTGAAATGAAAGGAGTTGTTGATTCCCTTGTAACCTCTGCTTTAGGAGAGTTTTTCGAGGAGAATCCGGCTGTTGCAAAAAGGATTGTTGCCAAGGTTTTGGAATCTGCAAAAGCAAGACTTGCTGCAAAAAAAGCAAAAGATTTAGTTAGGAGAAAAAGTGTGTTTTCTTTAGGCGGTTTGCCTGGAAAACTTTCTGACTGCTCTAGCAAAAAAACAGAGGATACAGAGTTGTATATCGTCGAAGGAGAAAGTGCTGGAGGTTGTTTTTCTGGTGACACAAAAGTTGCTCTGCTTGATGGCAGGAGCTTAACCTTCAAAGAATTAATTGGAGAATATGGTAAAGGAAAGGAAAATTTTTGTTATACTATAAAAAATGATGGAACCATGGGGATTGCTAAAATAGAAAACCCGAGGTTAACAAAAAAAGATGTTGAAGTCATTAAAATTATTTTAGATAATAGTGAAGAAATTGTTTGCACGCCAGATCATAAATTTATGCTAAGAGATGGAACATATAAAGAGGCTAAAGAGTTAACAAAAGAAGATTCTTTAATGCCTTTGCATAAAAGATTTTCTAAAATTGGTGGTAGAATAAAGATTGAAGGATATGAAATGGTTTGGGACCCAAAACACATGTGGATTTTTACACATAAACTTGCTGATGAGTATAATCTCCTCTCTGGAGTTTATGATAAAGCTCAGGGCGATTACAAACACCATATAGATTTTCATAAACTAAATAATAATCCTAATAATATTATTAGAATGTTTGGAAAAGAACACTTACTTCTTCATACAGAGCATCTGGATAAAACACTGCATAGAGAAGATATCAAAGAAAAAGCGAGACAGGCTCATCAAAATCCAGAGTATAAAAAGAAAATCAGTGAATGGGCAAATTTACCAGAGATTAATAACATGTTCTCTGACAGGGCTAAAAAACAATGGCAGAATGAAGAATATAAAAAATTTATGACTCAAAAATTCATTGAGTTCTATAATTCAAATGAAGATTATAGAAAGAAAAATAGTCAAATCTTGAATGAGCAACAAAAGAAATATTGGCAAAGCCCTGCAAATAGAGAAAAAGCTGCTGAAAAAGTCAGAAAATTCTTTGTGGAAAATCCAGATGCGAAGGAATATTTATCCCATATTGCTAAAGAGCAGTGGAAAGATGAAGCTTTGATAATCTGGAGGAGGCAAAAAACAAGAGAACAATGGACGCCGGAATTCAGAGAAAGAAGAAAAGAGACCTACAATAAAACTTATTATGAAAAAACCATTAAATTAATGAAACTGGCTTTAGAAAAAGAGGGTAGTCTGGATAATTTTGATAATATTAGAGTTAAGGACAATGATAAAACTATTTTAAGTATGAAAACTTTTTGCCAAAGATTTTTTAACAATAACCAAGAAATTATGTTCGAAGCTGTTAGAAATTATAATCATAAAATAAGGAGAATAGAATTCTTGAGTGAAAAAATTGATGTTTATGATTTAGAGGTTCCTGAAACACATAATTTCGCTTTAGCTTCTGGAGTTTTTGTGCATAATAGTTCACGTCAAGCCCGTAACAAAGAATTTCAGGCAATACTTCCTCTGAAAGGGAAAATACTGAATGTTGAAAAAGCAAGCCCTTCCAAAGCTCTTTCAAGCGAGGAGATAGCGAACATGATTACTGCAATCGGAACAGGAATTGGAGAGCAGTTTAATGCAGAGAAATTAAGATACGGGAAAATAATAATCATGACAGATGCAGATGTTGATGGAGAACATATCAAGACTCTTTTGCTGACTTTCTTTTTTAGGTTTATGCCTCAATTAATTGAGAATGGAAATATATATGTTGCAATGCCTCCTTTATTTAGAGTAAGGAAGAACAAAGACCATTATGTTTTTTCAGAAAAAGAGCTCAAGAGAGTGACAGAAAAACTTGGAACCACTAATGTGACACGATTCAAAGGGCTTGGAGAGATGTCCTTGAATCAGCTTTGGGACACCACCATGAATCCAAAATCCAGAAAAATTAAAAAAATATGTATTGAAGATGCTATTGAGGCAGACAGAGTTTTTTCGATGCTTATGGGAGACGATGTCCAGGCTAGGAAAGAATTCATACATGAAAATGCGAAGGAGGCTAATCTTGACATATAAGATGAAAATTTACTTCAATGATACAAATTTAAAGAATTTGCATAAAGAAGCAAACTTGGATATTTAAAAATGGATAAAAGAAAAATAATCAGTGATGTTGCTAAGGTATGGGGAAGTGAAGAATGGATTGCTAATAAGGATTATTGTGGAAAGATTTTAAATTTAAAAAAAGGGTTCCAGTGTAGCATCCATTTTCATAAAAATAAAACTGAGACATTTTATATTTTAAGCGGAAAGGTTTTAATGGTTTTAGGGGATTTAGATAAACAAAAAGAAATTTTGATGCTTCCTCAGGACATTATAGACATAGAAAAAACTCTAAAACATAGATTTATTGGACTGAAAAAAAGCAAGATACTTGAATTTTCAACACACCATGAAAAGGACGATAGCTATAGAGATGAAGGATTTTTAAGCGGTAAAGTTCCAAAAAATAAATTTGAGGAATATTCAAAGATTTATGGAAGATAAAATGAAAAAGATATTTATCTCCCAAAGAGTCTCTGGAATGGATAGTTTATTAAATAAATTAAAAACTGTAGAGATTTAATCATGCCAAAAAAATCAAAACTATCAACTCCGGACTGGATAAAAGAAGGTTATGATTCTCCTGAAGCCTATAATAAGGCTAAGGGAATCTCTAGCAAGAAGAAGACCAGCGAAAAGACCTTTAAGATTCGAGAGTGTCCGAAATGCGGAAGCGATGATGTTTCTGTCCTCTTGGGATTTGAAAAAGGTAAGGGAAAAGGTGAGTGGGAATGCAAGAAATGCAAGTGGACTGGAAGAGATGTTGAAGAGAAAGAACTTACAGAAGAGGAATTTATGGGATATTTAGATGAGAAAGGAGTCGAGGTGGCTTGAGATGAAAACAATTGAAAGATACATTAAATATTGCAACTTGAATTGCAGATTTGCAAAACCAGGAGATAATGGAGCGTGTTATACTTTCACAAAATTAAATTGCTCTAAATATAACAGAGATGTTGATAAAGGTCAACGTTGTTTAGATTATTTAAAAAATAGAAAATGATGAAAGAAGAATTTTGCAAAAAATTGAAAGAAAGAATCCTTCCTTATTTTGAAGAAGGAGGAAGTCATGCTTTTGACCATACAGAAAGAGTTTATAATCTGGCATTAAAAATAGGAAAAAAAGAAAATGCTGATTTAGATATTGTTCAAGCAGCAGCGCTTCTTCATGATATAGCTAGATTAAAAGAGGATAATAAAGAGATTGAATGTCACGCAGAATGCGGTGCCGAACTTGCTGAAAAGATATTAATAGAAATGAATTTTCCAGAGGATAAAATTAAAGATGTTGTTTATTCAATCAAAGTTCACAGACATAGTAAAGGATTAAATGCTGAAACTATCGAAGCAAAAATAATACAAGATGCAGATAGACTTGATGTATTGGGAGCTATAACTATAGCCAGAATGTTTTCTACTGGAGGAAAAAGAAATATACCAATATACATTCCTGGAGTTCCTTTTGGAAAAATTTACAACGGATCTTTTTCAGATTCAACAATACACGGTTTTCATGCAAAGATACTTAGAATCACCCCAGAAAAGTTTAATACTCAATTTGCTAAAAAATTAGCAAGAGGAAGATATAAATTTGTTGAGAAATTTCTTGATAGGTTTTTAAAAGAGTGGGAAGGAAAATTGTAAAATGACCGAAGAAAAAAAACAAGACGACGAAGAAGAGCTGGAAGAAAAGGCAGGGCTGGAAAAGGGGGTTTATGAGACAGAAGTATCAGGCGAGATGAAAAAATCTTATCTTGATTACGCCATGTCTGTCATTGTCTCCAGGGCAATCCCTTCAATTGAGGATGGTATGAAGCCTGTCCAGAGAAGGATACTTCACGCAATGAATCTTATGGGAGTAAAGCCCGGAACCCAGACCAAAAAGTGTGCAAGAATTGTAGGAGATGTCATCGGTAAATTCCATCCTCATGGTGATGTTGCTGTTTATGATGCTTTAGTAAGAATGGCACAGGATTTTTCCTTGAGATATCCTTTGGTTTATGGCCAGGGAAATTTTGGGAGTATTGATGGAGATTCTCCTGCGGCGTATAGGTATTGTATTGCTGGAGATAGTTTAATTTTAACAGATAAGGGAATATTGCCAATAAAAAACATTTCTAGCAAGACAGAATCTAAGATTGGTCTTAAAGTTCAATCTTATGATGGCAAAAAGAATAAAGCAATTAAATTCTTTAATTCTGGGAAACATCCAACAATAAAAATTTTGACAAAATCAGGTTATTTTCTTGAAGGGTCTTTTAACCATCCTATTTTAGTCTGGACGATTGGAGAAGACTTTAAGCCAAAAATTTCCTGGAAACTTTTAGAAAATGTTAAAGAAGGAGATATCGTAATCATTAATAGAAATTATAATCTATTTTCAAAAAAATCCTATGCTTTAAAAAAATATTATCCTAAAACCGGATTTAGAAATGATGTAGATTTGCCTCTTGAAATGAACGATGAGCTTGCTTTTTTGATAGGAGCATTAGTAAGTGAAGGAAGTTTTCATAACAAGCAAATTTTATTTAATAATAAAGACAAGGATTTTTATAATAAAGTAAGAGCTATCATCTTATCGCAATTTAAAGGCATTCAACTATATGAGAGAAAAATTAAAGGAGATTGCACTGAATTAAGCATTTATGAACAAAGAGTTGTCATGTTTTTACAAAATATTGGCTTAAAAGCTCTTAAATCCCATGAAAAAGAAATTCCTTTCTCTGTTTTGAAATCTAGCAAAGAGCATATAAGAAATTTTCTAATAGCATTATTTGAAGGCGATGGAAGTGTTCAGAAAGTTATAGATAAGAGACATGGAGGGGAAAGTGTTCAATTGTCTTATGATTCAAAAAGCGCTATGCTTATTCATCAACTTAAAATTATTTTATTGAATTTTGGGATTGTGACTAATCACCCCTATAAAGATAAAAGAAATGGCTGTTTTAAGATTTACATACCTTCTTCAGATAATGTAGCAAAATTCTGCAAAGAAATAGGATTTTTCTCTAAAAGAAAAAATAGAATTTTATCACAAATAAAATCAATTAATAAAAATAAGCTGAGCAAGACAGATTTTATTCCTTTTTTAAGCGATTATATACGAAATAAATATTCCTATCATCTTTTGGATAAGTATAATTTTGATAGATATACTTTCCTTCAGAAAAATTATCCTCTTCTTAAGAGGAAACTTGACGGGAAAGATTTAAAGTTAATTGACTGGCTTTTAAAAAATAAATTTTACTTTGACCAAATAATTGAAGTTAAAAAGACAGAAACTAAACAAAATGTTTATTCCATAAAAGTAGATAGTGCATGTCATTCTTTTGTTGCCAATGGGTTTATTAATCATAACACAGAAGCCCGTTTGATGCAGATTTCAATGGAACTTCTTCAGGATATTGAAAAGGAAACAGTCAAGTTTGTTCCTAATTATGATGGTTCTTTAAAAGAGCCAGAGCTTCTTCCTGGAAAACTTCCTGCATTGATGCTTAATGGAGCAAGCGGGATTGCTGTCGGCATGGCCACAAATATTCCTCCGCATAATCTTACAGAAGTCTGTGAGGCTATTATTGCTTACATCAAGAAGCCAGAAATCACAATCGAAGAGCTTTGCAATATTGTTACTGGCCCGGATTTTCCTACAGGGGGGGTCATCCAGGGAAACATGCTTGAGCTTTACCAAACAGGAAGAGGGAAATTGATTGTAAGAGGAAAAGTCACAACAGAAGAAGTAAAAAACAAAGAGGCAGTCATTATCACAGAAATTCCCTATATGTTAAATAAATCCACTCTTGTTGAACAGATTGCTGAGTTGATTCAAAACAAGAAAATCAAGGATGTGTCTGATTTAAGAGATGAGTCTTCAAAAGGCAAGATAAGGATTGTTATTGAGCTGAGAAAAGGCGCGAGCTCAAAGTTTGTTATCAATTCCCTTTACAAATATACAAGGCTTCAGGATTCATTCAATGTCAATTTTCTGGCCTTAGTAGGAGGCCAGCCTAGAATATTAAATTTAAAGGAGGTTGTTGAAGAGTATGTCAAGTACAGGAAAATTATAATCACTAATAGGACAAGGTTTGACCTTAAAAAAGCAAAAGAAAGGCAGGAAATTGTTGAGGGCCTTTTGATTGCATTGAAAAATATTGATGAAGTCATAGATTCTATTAAGAAATCCAAGAATGCAACAGAGGCTCTTGAGGTTTTGGTCAAAAAGTTTGAACTGACAAGAAAGCAGGCACAGGCTGTCTTGGAAACCAAGTTGCAGCAGCTGACTTCTTTAGAAAGAGACAAGCTGAAAAAAGAAGGAGAGGATCTTAAGGTTTTAATTGCTGAATTAGAAAAAATCCTTGGAGATATAAAAGAAGTATTGAAGATTATCTCCAAAGAGGTTTCTGACTTGAAAAATAAGTATGGCGACAACAGGAAAACACAGATTTTGCAGAGAATCACAGAGATTTCAGAAAAAGACCTTGTCCAGAAAAAAGAGGTTGTTGTGACAATAACAGACAAGGGATATTGCAAGAGAATGGATGTGAAAACCTACAAGGAGCAGAAAAGAGGCGGAAAAGGAGTCATTGGAAGCAATCTTGCAACAGGAGATTTTGTAAAACAGATGATTACCTGCTCTACTCATGATTATATGATGTTCTTTACCACGCGAGGAAGAGTCTTATGGTTGAAAGCGTATGATATTCCCGAAGCAGAGCGTTACAGCAAGGGAAAAGCAATAATCAACATACTAAACTTGAGCAATGAGAATGTGACTAAAGTTATTTCTGTAAAGAATTTTGAAGACAGCCTGTTCATGGCAACAAAAATGGGTGTTGTGAAAAAGATTTCTTTGAGCCATTTTTCAAAACCAAGAGCTTCTGGAGTCAAGGCAATAAACCTTCCTAATGATAATTCTGATATTTTGATTGGAGTTGAACTTGTCAAAAAGGGCCAGGAAATCCTTATGGCAACACGGCACGGAAAAGCCATAAGATTCACTGAAAACGAAGTAAGAGACATGGGGAGAAACAGTTATGGTGTAACTGGAATCAAGATGGAGAAAGGAGACGAAGTTGTCAGCTTAGAAGTCTTGGAGACAGCTGCTGTGCTTACTATAACAAGGAATGGGTACGGGAAAAGGACTGCTGTTAATGATTACAGGAAAACTGCGAGAGCCGGCAAAGGGGTCATAAATCTAAAGATAAGCGAGAAGACAGGAGATGTTGTGAATACTGTCTCTGTGAATGATAGCGATGGAATAATAATAACAACTTCAAAGGGAATTGTGATAAGAACCTCTTTGGATAACATAAGGGTAATGGGAAGAGCTGCGCAGGGTGTAAGGATTGTAAAGCTTCAGCAGGGAGATTTTGTCACAGATATTGTAAAAGTCGTGGAAGATATTAATGGGAATGGTGGGGAATAAAATTATTGATAAGAGCTTATTGCTTCTTCTAGAGAAGAGTATTGAGTATATTTCTTGTCTAGTTTAGATATTTCAAGCAACCTTTTTAATTTTCCTTTGACATTTGAAAAACTTATTTTTGGTTTGTTCTCTACTTTTGATCTGTCATCTAACTTAGAAAGTAAAAATATTATTTGTGTAAGACCTCTTGAATTGATTCTTAAATCCTCTTCTTCTTGAGATATAACCAATCCTTTTAAATCTGGAGTTTCAAGTGTCTTAGACACACATTCCTCTAGTTGATTTAATTGAAAAGAAATCCCCACAGCTTGCTGTGGCTGGGTAAAAGCTATA
>CAZFNY010000024.1:0-7256 GCA_964520275.1 Candidatus Woesearchaeota archaeon
GAATTCATGATTTATAAATCTTTCTATTAATAACTACTATAGAAAAGTAACAAAGATTTATCCCATCTTCTTTATCAATTCAACCATTCTGCAGCTATAACCATACTCATTGTCATACCATGATAAGACCTTTGCTGTGTTTCCAATGACCTGAGTTAAAAGCCCATCAACAATAGAAGAATTTGGGTTTCCTATAATATCAGAAGAGACCAATTCATCTTCTGAATACTGCAGAATTCCTTTAAGTTTTCCCTCAGCAGCTTTTTTGAGAACCGCATTTATCTTTTCCTTGCTGGCTGGTTTTTCAAGTTCTGCAACAAAATCCACAATGCTCCCGCACGCAATAGGAACCCTTAAAGCCAAGCCATCCATTTTTCCTTTTAGCTCTGGGATACACTCTGCAACAGAAGTTGTTGCTCCAGAAGTTGTTGGAATAATGTTCACAGCTGCAGCTCTTCCTCTCCTAAATTTCTTGTGAGGCACATCCAAGATTTTTTGGTCATTAGTATAAGCGTGGACTGTAGTCATAAACCCCTTTTTAATTCCAAGATTATCATTCAGTATTTTTGCTATCGGAGCCAAGCAATTTGTAGTGCAAGAACCCATTGAAATCACTTTATGTTCTTTCTTAAACTTCTCAAAATTGACTCCTAAAACAATTGTTGCATCACACTTCTTAGAAGGTGCAGAAATAATGACTCTTTTTGCGCCAGCTTTCAGATGCTTTTCTCCTTCATCCTCAAAAAGTCCTGTTGATTCCACAACAACATCAATTCCCAATTTCTTCCAAGGAAGGTTTTCTGGCTCTTTTTCAGAAAAAACCAAAATCTTTTTCCCTCCAACTTTGATAAAATCCTTTCCTGCTTCTACATTCTTATTATAATTCCCATAAACAGAATCATATTTTAATAAATAGACAAGAGTTTTTGTATCGCATAAATCATTAACCGCGATAATATTCAAGCCTTTTTCAAGCCCAATCTTCAGGACAAGTCTTCCTATTCTTCCCAAGCCATTGATTGCAATCTTCAATTTTTAAATCACCTCTTAACATAATACAAAAAACAATTTAATAAATCTTTCTAAAACAATGCAATAAAGAGAAAATAAAAAAATAAATTAAAGAATTTCAACAAGCCCAAAAACCATCAAGATAAGCCATATAATAATATATAGCCATGTCCTTCTCAAGAGCTCTTTTTTATTGCCTGCGAGTCTCATGGCAAATCTCATTGTCTCTTTAGAATATCTAAAGAACTGCACGCCCATCAAAAGCGCAATAAAAGCACTTGTTGCAAGGATTTGAGCTATGCTTACTTCTCTCAAGAGATAGTAAAAGACAATTGCAGCCAGTATCAAGAAAATAATATTCACAAAAGGAGTTGCCCACATTTTCTTTGCCATCTTGAGCCAAGATTTTGGACTTATCAGGACAAATGCTATTTTCACTATTCCTACAATTATCAAAATAAGAGCTATAATTTCTATTGGTGTCATAATTCTTTACCTCCTTTCAATACAGATTGATGTTATTTCACCTGTTTAAAGTAATAAAGAATTCAAGTATTTAAATTTTTATTATTTCTTAGGAAGAGGATTATCCGCTTCTTTTTTGTATCTCTCTTCCTGTCTTTTTAAATAGATTTTATATTCATCACACACCTTAGAGAAATCGCAAGCTTCACAATAAACTTCTCTCATAAACGGGCCGTATTTATTAAAAAAATCCTCCAAAGCCGGGCCAACATCTCCGATATGATTAAGCCATTTATGTCGAGAGATGTGTCTTTGAGCAACAATTGCTTGAGATATATTCAATTTTTGCATATAAGGACAGTTTTCTAAATTCATTTCGAAAATTAATTATTATCTTGTTAATAAATATTCCTATTCCAGATAAATCCCGGGCTTCCCGGGTTTTGTGTTCTTGCTCTTGTTTGTTGGGTCATATTTGGTTTTATCTGCCACAGAAAAAATCCTGACATCTTTGCCAATTCTTTTGCTTATTTCAGCCTCATTGTAAGTTTCAACTTCATTTGGAATAACATAAACATAAACCTTGTTTTTTGTCTCTCCTCTTCCTTCAATAATCCTTAATATGTTCAGGATGTCTCCAATGATTTTTTCCCTTGCCTCATCCTCTTTCTCAAAATCTGGATTAATCTTTCTCTCATCAACAACCGGCCACTTCTCCAGGCTGATAAATCCTTTGTTCCCAATTTTTTCCCATAGCTCTTCTGTGATAAACGGGCAATATACATGCAAAAGCTTCAAAAAACTCTCTGCTGTTTTTTTATCTGTTTTTTTATCCTGAATATACTCAAAAAAACCTCGTATTTTTATAACTGCAAGATTATGCTTAAAAACTTCAATAAGAGAGGTTGTTTCTTTTACTGTCTTGTTAATCTTGCTTTCAACTCTTAAGTCAGTTTTTCCAGGCTTGAAATCAGAAAAATATTCATAGACTTTGTTCAAAAATCTGAAACTGCCTTGAATCCCTTTTTCATCCCAGTCAAAATCACTGTCAGGAGAAGATGCACTTATCAGATAAAGCCTCAGCGAATCAGCTCCGTATTTGTTTATAGTATCAAAAGGCTCTACAACATTTCCCTTGGATTTTGACATCCTGTTTCTATCACTTCCTTTGACAACTCCCTGGGTAAAATATCTCAAAGCAGGTTCATTAATTTTTAATAATCCTAAATCCCTCAAGAACTTAGTATAAAATCTGATATAGATCAGATGCATTGTTATATGCTCAGGTCCTCCAATATATTGGTCTATAGGTGTCCAGTAATCTGCTTTGCTTGAATCAAAAACCCTCTCATTGTTTTTGGGGTCGCAATATCTCAAAAAATACCATGAAGAATTTACAAAAGTATCCATTGTGTCTGTCTCTCTTCTGGCTTTTCCCCCGCATTTTGGACATTTGACATTAATCCACTTCTCATTAGTCAAAAGCGGATTTCCTTTTCCAAACTTAACCTCTTTTGGCAGTTTAACAGGCAGATCTTTTTCAGGAATAGAAACAATTCCGCACTTATCACAATAAACAACAGGGATTGGTGTTCCCCAATATCTCTGCCTTGAGATAAGCCAATCTCTCAATTTGTAATGAACAACTTTTTTTCCAAGTTTTTTCTCTTTCAAAAAAATAGAAATATGCTCTTTTGCCTCTTCGCTGTCTAGTCCATTAAAATTTCCAGAATTGGCAAGAACTCCTTCTCCAGCATAAGCGCATTTATGAATATCTCCTCCCTTAATAACCTGTTTTATTTTCAATTTGTATTTTTTCGCAAAATCAAAATCTCTCTTGTCATGGCCAGGCACAGCCATAACCATTCCGCTTCCATAATCAGCTAAAACAAAATTCCCTGCATAGATAGGAACTTTTTCATTATTAATTGGATTTACTGCATAAGAACCTGTAAAAACCCCTTCTTTCTCTAAATCAGCAAGCTCTTTTTCAGAAACACTTTTAAGCTTTTTCAAAAAGCTTTCAACTTCTTTTTTTTGTTTAGTTGTAACCAGTTCCATAATTCTTGAGTGTTGTGCACTAATCACCATAAATGTGACACCAAAAACAGTGTCTGGACGTGTTGTAAAAATCGGCCATTTTTCGCCATTGACCTCAAACAAGATTTCTGTCCCATGGCTTTTTCCAATCCAGTTTCTCTGCATTATTTTTGCTCTTTCAGGCCAATCCAATTTATCAAGACCTTGAATCAGTTCTTCTGCATAATTTGTGATTTTAAAATACCATTGCTCCAGTTGTTTTATCTCAACAGAAGTGTCTTCATGCCTCCAGCATTTTCCATTATGAACTTGCTCATTGGCCAAAACAGTCTGGCATTTGCTACAATAATTTACAGCAGATTTTTTCCTATAGGCCAGCCCTTTTTTCAGCATCTGGAGAAAAATCCACTGATCCCATTTATAAAAGCCAGGGTCAGAAGTCTTAAACATCCTGCTCCAATCATAACTCCAGCCCATTGCTTTTTGTTGTTTCATGAAATTAGCAATAGAACTCTCTGTGTATTTTTCAGGATGGATTCCCTTTTTGATAGCTGCATTTTCAGCAGGCAACCCTAAAGAGTCATAACCTATAGGGTAAAGAACATTAAAACCTTGGAGCCTCTTGAATCTCGCGAAAATGTCTCCTAAAGAAAAAACAAAAGCATGTCCCATATGCAAACCCTCGCCAGAAGGATACGGAAACATATCTAGAACATAAAACTTCTTTTTCTTTGGATTTTCCTTGACCTCAAAAACCTTTCCTGTTTCCCATTTTTTCTGCCACTTCTTTTCTATCTGCTCGAAATTATAATCCATAAAGAATAAACTATTCAGCAACTTTTAAATATTGTCTTTATTCTGCTTCACAGAATAAAATCTAAAACCTTTTCTATGGTTTTTTATGTTTTCCCAGCTTCCTGAAAATAAGGAAACTAACAACCATAAGCAAAAGCCCTGCTCCTACTCCGAAAATTCTTCTCGTTACTCCCAAGCCAGAACCAATAGCATTTGCAGTAATGCTTGAGCCGAGCCCAAAATAAATCAATAAAATTGCTCCAAACACCTCTAAGATAACTGCAGCAGCTTTGTACTTGACCATTTCTTCAATTCCACTGACAACTCGCTTCTTTCCCTCCTTAACACTATCCACAAGGTGTTTTTTCATAGAATAATACTTCCTCTCTTTTAAAACCCCATAATCTCCAAGTATATCAATCATAAGATCCAATCCCCCATAATTACTAACTAATTCTACATCTTTCTCCAAATCTTTCATTTTTCCAGAATACTTTCCTGATTTTAGAACATCATATAATTCCCCAAATGCAGTGATAGTATTATCCAAAGAATCTCCTTTCTTCCTTACTCTACTGGCACGCCACCGAGTAAGAGGTTTCATAATTCCGGGAGTATACCCTCTACTCAAAATCCCTTGTTTCAAGATTACTCTTTTACCCCTTTCATCTAAAATACCTCCTTTAGCAATATATTCTGTAAGACTCTCCTTAAAATCTGCTAAATTATCCTTAGTTAATTCTCCATTCAATTCTGTATAAAGTTTATCTATCTTTTGCCCAAGAGCAGACTCATCAATATGGCTTGAAATATATTTTTCAGAATCTCTTAAATTTCTTAATCTTGGATCACCTTTCACCATCATAGATATTCCCTGTCCAACAGAATACTTAACAGCATTATCAAGTTCTTTTTGGGTTAGTTTGGATTCTTGCCTCTTTTTAGAAGCAGACTTTTTTGGTTTTTCTGCATTATAACGATAGGCTATTCTTGGACTTGGGGGCTCTTCTTCAGAAACTCTTCTTGAAGAGGCATATTTGGGATTTTTTTTTGCTCCTTTAGAAAAAAAACTATAAAATTTATTAAGTAAACTTCTACTCGGCTCTTCAGGGTTATAAGTGCCTTCTCTTTTTCTCACCATCCTTCCACAACGTTTTTCGTCTTAATAAATATTTCCACAATTAACAACTTTTAAATATCAATCTTCCCTCATCTTAAGATGGAAAAAATAAAAGCATATCTTGTTGGAGAAATTATCTCTAGCAACGACTCTGAAGCTTATTCCCTGTACAAAAAGAGCTGTTTTGGAGAGCCAGTAGCAGACAAGATCCAGTATACTTTTCCAGAAGCATTGTTTCTTGTTGAAAAAAACAAGATAGAGATTTTTTCTGGAAATAAGAGAGTAGCAGAAAAAGAACTGTTAAAAAAGATTCAAAAGCTCGATAAAAGAATCCAGATAAAATACCCTATTTTCAAAGACCTAAGAGAAAGAGGTTATGTTATCAAAACCGCGCTTAAATTCGGGGCAGATTTTAGGGTCTATGAAAAAGGCGCAAGGCCAGGAAACAAGCACGCCAAATGGATAGTGTTTGCAGACTATGAATCAAGCAGGCTTACTTGGCACGAATTTTCTGCCAAAAACCGTGTTGCCCATTCAACAAAAAAGAACCTTCTACTAGCAATTCTTGATGAAGAAGGCGACCTCTCTTATTATGAAGTTAGCTGGATGAAACCCTAAAAATATTTATACCTTGAGTTCTCTATTTTAACATGCCTCAGGACGCAATGCAATTAAAAGAAAAAATAATCTGGACACTTAACAGAAATGGCCCAAGCCTGCCTGTCCACATAGCAAAAGCAACAGATTTAAGCATACTTTTCGCCTCTGCATTTCTTTCTGAACTCGCTTCTGAAAAAAGAGTCAAGATAAGCAATATGAAGGTTGGCAGCTCTCCAGTATATTTTCTTCCTCAGCATAAACACCTTTTAGAAAAATTCTCACAGCATCTAAAAAGCAAAGAAAAAGACGCCTATCTTCTCCTTAAAGAAAATAAATTCCTCGCTGACAAAAATCTTCATCCAGCAATAAGCGTGGCACTAAGAGATATAAAAGATTTTGCAATCCCTTTCGAAAGAAATGGAGAATTATTCTGGAGATATTTCACTGTTCCAGAAGAAGAGTTTGAGATGCCTGAAATAAAAAAAGAGCCAGAAGAAGAAACCATAATAATAAAAGAAGCAGAACCAGAAGTTGAAATAGAAGAAAAAGAAGCAGAAGAAGTTGTAGAAGAAGAGAAAGAAGAAATTGAAGAGAAACCTGAACTGATTATCATAGAAGAGATTGAGGAACCAAAAGTCAAACAGAAAAAAGAAGCAAAGGCCCTGAATATATTTGAAAAAAAAGAGAAAAAATCTAGAATAGCAAAAAAACCAGCAAAAAAGAAACTAGTAAAACACAATGAAAAATTCTTTGATAAAATAAAAGATTTCCTTGGAAAAAAATCCATAGAAATATTTGGGATAGAAGGATTCAACAAAAATGAACTGGTAATAAAGATTAAAGAAAACAAAATAGAGAAACTCCTTATCGCTTATAATAAAAAGAGAATAACCGAGGCTGATTTGATTAATGCAGCAAAAAAAGCATCTAGTTTAGGGCTCCCTTACACAATCCTGAGCCTTGGAGAAATGCCCAAAAAGATGAACAGCCTTATAGATGCTGTGAAAAATCTTTCTTCTATGGAAAAAATTGAGTGATAAAAACCTTTAAAAACTAATTTTTCTCTTTCTCTAGCATGGGAAAAAGATTTTCCTCAGAAATATGAAAGGAAGGTTAAGCCCTGGGTGTTATCTTGAACTCAGTGTTGAATTTCCCACAGGAAGGTTAAGCAAAGAGCCTACTGGCATTGTGAAAGCAATGTTGAACCTCTAAAGGAAGGTTAAGC
>CAZFNY010000024.1:7356-9160 GCA_964520275.1 Candidatus Woesearchaeota archaeon
AAAGAGCCTACTGGCATTGTGAAAGCAATGTTGAACCTCTAAAGGAAGGTTAAGCGAAGGAAACCTTAGGTGTCCTCGCGTTTTAAAATGGGAAAAATAAAATCCAAAGGAATAAAAAAAGCAGCACATGAATTAAAAAAACGAGAGATAGGATTTACCCTAGACTTTGATAAAAACAAAAAAATACTAGCAGAGACCATGCCAAGCAAGAAAATGAGAAACCAGCTCGCAGGATACCTGTCAAGGATTTCAAGAAGAACAAAATAGTTATTTCTTTTTCAATCTATCTAGCTTTCGGTCTATGCTTTTCAAATCTTTTCTGATATCTTCTAAAATTTTTCGTTTCTTATTATTATTTACTAAAGAGATTATCTGAAAAATAATTCATAAAAAAAACACAATTCCAAGAGCTTGTACCCAAAAAGCTATTGCAGTGACTTTATCTAATAGAACTGGCACAATTTCTGTTGAATTGATTATTAGCGGAGCCATAGAATTATTAATAAAAAGAAGTTTTTAAATTTCCTTATTAAGCAACCTTTTTAAATAAACCATTTCTTTTAATCTCGTCTCTGTAGCTCAGTGTCAGAGCACTGCTCTCATGAAGTTTTACAAAGTAAAACGAATTCACAGAATCTTTGATTCCAGTGTTGGAGTTTTGCTTGCAAAACTACATTCACGAAAATTTCTGGAAGAAATTTTCAGTGTATGAATATTAATCTAAAAAAACTTGAGTCAGGCAGGGGTCGGGAGTTAAATTCTCCCCAGAGACATTTTGAATGAAGTGAAAAATGGCTCTCAACATAAATCTATTTATGTTAATTATTCAAAAGAATTAGACAGAGACATTTCTATAATTTATGCAAACCTTATCATTTTTCTCGAGGTTTTTTTATCTCTAAGTCCATTGACGACTTTAAGCTCAACACCATCTCCCTTTTTTCTTGGAAGAATATGAAAATGAACATGATCAACAACCTGCTGTGCAGCCTTTCCATTGTTTGCGAGAATATGGAATCCTTCAGCCTTTCCTTTTTTAATAAGCTCTGCAGCAATTTTTTTTGCCACACTTATCAATCCCATACCCATAGTTGAAGGCATTTCTAAGATAGTATGAAAATGCGCTTTTGGCATCAGCAAAATGTGTCCATCGACTTCAGGATCATTATCTAAAAAAGCTATAAATGATCCATCTTCGTAGACTAACTCTGCTAGTATCTCCTTTTTCGCAATCCTGCAGAAAATACAATCGTCCATAAAAAAATAATAAAGAAGCAGTTTAAAAATGTTGTTAATCCTCAAAGTTTATAAAAAAATTAAAATATAATTCAGAGAAACTATTTCTTCTTCTTTTTCTTTGCTTTTTTCTTTGCCATTATTCTCACCTCAATCTGACGGTAATCCGGCAGATATCTTTTTTAATTAATAATATTAAGATACATGCATTTAAAAATTCTTCGCCTAAACCAAAAATTAATTATTTCACCAATTTGCCTGCTTTTTCAAACTCAATTTCTCCGTCGATAAGTTTTCTAACGATATTTCTCAGTTCAGTAATCTTGACTCTAATCTGTTTTGTTGTGTCTCTTTCCCTGATTGTTACATCTCTATTTTTCAAACTATCTCCATCAATAGTAATGCAGTAAGGTGTTCCGACTTCATCATTTCGCGCATATCTCCTGCCAATGCTTCCAGAGCTATCATACAGAACATTCCACTCTTTGGACAGCTCTTTAAAAATATCCTCTGCAATTTTCTCAAATTTTGGTTGCTTCACAATCGGGAAAATAGCAGCCTTTATTGG
>CAZFNY010000025.1:0-9047 GCA_964520275.1 Candidatus Woesearchaeota archaeon
CTTTTACCCAGCCACAGCAAGCTGTGGGGATTTCTTTTCAATTAAATCAAAAATTACTGCTTCTTGAAAACTTCTTCGTAATAGATTTGCCTGTTAATATCCTGCTTCCTTGGATTCACCCATCCAAAAAAATTCCTCAATCTAGGAGCATTATATTTTTCTCCTATTAAAAGCCCTGCCAATTTCCTGTATTCTTCGCTTCCATCTGCCCTTGGCTTGAAAGAAGTGTAAGGAGTAAACTCAGACAAGGCTTTCAGAACATTGACATCATGAGGGATAACTGCCATAACCGGAACTTCTATCAGATTTTCAATCTCCTCTATAGAAAGCTCAAAATTCTTATTATAAACCTTGTTCAAAATGAGTCCCACTATAGGAACTCCTCTGTTTCTAGCCAGCTTTACTGCCCTGATAGTGTTGCTTAGAGTAGGATGGTCAGGAGTTGTCACAACAACAACTTCGTCAGAGGCTAAAATGACTCCCAAAGTCTCTTCATTTAATGAAGGAGAAGAATCAAGAAGAATTATATCATATTTTCTTCTTAAAAATCCTATTCTGTCTCTTAATTTCAATGGGCTTACAGTAGTTCTTTCAGACAAAGAAGCAGGCATAAGGTCAAACCTCTCCAGATTATAAATCGCATCATAAGGGCTTGCTGTTCTTGCCAGAACATGATGCAGACCAATGCTGGGATTTACAACATTAAAATGAAGTCCAAGATTAGGGGCAGAGATGTTGCCGTCTATGAGCAAAACCTTTTTTCCAAAATCTGCCAAAGCATCACCTAAAGAAGCAACTACAGAAGTTTTTCCAACTCCCCCTTTTAAACTAATCACCCCGATTATTTTTCCCATCTTTTATAAAAGAAAGATGGTTTTTTCATTTAAATATCTTATTAATATAGACTTCTGCAAATCAAGAATCAATCACCCCATTTAATCTTTCTGTGTGTGGGATATTTACACCCCTTATTTAGTTAAAAAATTACTCTATTTATGTTCCCAATCTTTAAAAAAATTATTGCGAAACTCCCTTATAGATTGCAACGCTGGGTTTAATAGCATCTTACCCCAAGCTAAAGTTTCATAAATTATCTCTCTCGGGGTTTGTTTAAAAAATGATTTTGTTGGGACATACTCTATCTGAACATCTTTAGACATTGCTCCTTTTTTCTTCAATCTCTTTCCCAATAATCTAAATCTCAATAAATGTAGAGAATATGAAACAATTGCGTATTTTCCTGTTTGACCAACCGGGAAAGTGTTTACTAGATTATCCTCACTATTTAAAGAATTAATATCTACTCCAAAAGGTCTCTTGCTGACACCGGTCATATAATTCCAAAGAGCCATATGAAAATCTTGCCCAGCCTTTCTAGAGGTTAAAGCCTCATTAATATCAGGCCCTATTCCAGAGATTATGTAAGGAACTTTCCCAAAATAATTATCTCTGTTATACTCAAAGGCCTTCCTGACTCTTTTAATATCTTGTTCAAAATCTCCTGTAGGTATAACAATTCCGGTTAAATCTTTCATAAAAATGAGAGGAAAAATCAATTTATAAATTTATTCTTTATAACCACTTAAAAGTAACATCATCATCCAAACACAGCAAACTTTAAAAAAGACCAAAACGATTTAACAAGATGCCAAAAAAATCAGAATCAAAGAAAAAGGAAAAACCAGAAAAAACAGAAGAAGAAAAACCAAAAAAGCTTTCTCAGGAAGAATTCGAGGAAAAAGTCCTTGAACTTGGAAAAAAAAGCTTGACTAGTGAAAAAATAGGGGAATCTCTTAGGCGGAAGAACATTCACCCTAAAGATTATTCTAAAAAGATTTCCCAGATTTTAAATGAAAAAAAACTTTATTCTAATCCAGATGTGCAGAATATTGAAAAGAGGCTTAAAAGAATAGAAGCACACTACTCAAAAAACAAGCAGGACAAAAGAGCAAAGAGGGAAAAAGAAAGAGTTTTCTCTCAGCTAAGAAAGCAGAAAAAATATTTAGAAACACAAAATAGCTAAATAAAACGAGGCAGGGAATTATATTTTCGAACGAATGAATACAGGGAGATTATCAATTAAAAAATGGGTGAAATAAAAAATTCTTTAGAGGAGCAAATCAAGTTTATTGCCAAAAATTTCCTGGAAAAATCCCAGGGAAAAAAAATCCAGCTAATCAGTCATTTTGATACAGATGGGATAAGCTCTGCAGTTATAATGATTCACGCATTAAAAAGGCTTGATAAAAAATTTTCTGTGAAAATCCTAAAAAATTTGGAAGAGCAGTTTATCTATGACATTCCAAAAGACAAGCTCATTCTTTTTTTAGACCTTGCATCAGGAAGCCTTAATCATATCTCTGAAGCTGGCTTAAAAGATGTCTTCATAATAGACCATCACCAGATAATACAGAAAGTTCCAGAAAATGTAGAGATTATCAATCCAGAGCTTCATGAAAAACAAAAGCTCAGCAGCTCAAGCCTTGTTTATCTGTTCTGCAAGGAATTAGATCCAAAAAACAAAGAATTTGCAAAACTCGCAGTTCTGGGCATGGTTGGAGATTTGCTGGAAAAACAGATAGATAAATTAAACAACCATATTCTCGAAGACGGAGAAATAAAAAGAAAAAGAGGATTATTGATATATCCCTCAACCCGCCCCTTAAACAGAACGTTAGAATACTGTTCACAGCCGTATATCCCTGGAGTCACAGGCAATTCTCAGGGAGTCCTGGAACTCTTAAGAGAAGTTGATTTAATTCCGAAATCAGGAAAATACAAGAGTATCATAGAATTAAACAAAGAAGAAATGGAGCGTTTAATCACAGCAATAATGTTAAGAAATCCAAAATGCAAGCATGAAGAGATAATAGGAGACATTTTTTTAATAAAGCTGTTCAACAAACTTGAGGATGCGAGAGAGATAAGTGCTATGGTCAATGCCTGTTCAAGATTCGGAGAAACTGAGATAGCACTCCAGTTCTTGATGGAAATCCAAAGAGCAAAAAGAGATGCAGAAGCAATTCATATAAAATACAAGCAGCATCTAATTTCTGGCTTGAAATACATTTCAGAATCAGAGAAAATAATCGGAAAAAATTTTATGATAATCAATGCAAAAAACCATGTAAAAGACACCATGATAGGGACTATGGCAAGCATTCTTTCTGCCTCCTCATTATATGAAGAGGGTACAATAATAGTTACCATGGCTTATTATGACCGAAAAATAAAAGTGTCTGCAAGAAACGTCGGCAGATTTGGAAGAAATGTCAGGGAAATCCTGAACAATGTTGTGGAAAAAGTCGGGGGAGAAGTCGGAGGCCATGAGTTTGCAGCAGGCTGCATGATTTCACAGGAAAAGGAAAAAGATTTCGTAGAACTTCTGAAAAAAAATCTCGAGATAGAGATGATTAAGATTTAAATGTGCTGTAACTAAATTCAAAACCTTTAAAACCTCATTCTTGCTGGATAGCATATGGAGAATAAATTAGAGTCCGGAGATATTGTAATGTGCACTGTAGAAAAGATAGTGGGAACAATGGTTTTTGTAAAAATCCAGGGAAATAGGAATGGAAGCATTATCCTTAGTGAAATTGCTCCTGGAAGAATAAGAAACATTCGAGATTATGTTGTTCCAAAAAAAATAATCATCTGCAAAGTCTTAAGGGTTTCAGGAGATAGGGTGGAGCTGTCTTTAAGAAGAGTCACTCCAAAAGAGCAGAAGGAGATAAAAAAAAATTACAAGCAGGAAAAAAGCTACACAAGCATATTAAAAACAATTCTCGGAGAAAACGCAGAAAAAATAATTTCAGAAATAACAAAAAAAGAATCAATCTGTGATTTTTTAGAAGAAGCGAAAATCAATCCAAGCTTCTTAGAACAGCTTGCGGGCAAAGAAAACGCAAAAAAAATAATTAGCATATTAAACAGCCAAAAGCATAAAAAGATAGAAATAAAAAAAGAGTTCAATTTAACAACTAAAAAACCAGAAGGAATTATCCTCATAAAAGAAATCCTGGGAAAGATAAAAGGCCTGGAGATAAAATATATCTCTGCAGGAAGATATTCTATCAAGTCTGAAGACACAGACCCCAAAAAAGCAGACAATCTGCTTTCAGAAACGCTGAAAGAAATTGAAAAAAACTCCAAAAAACAAGGCCTGGATTTCAGCATTAGAGAGAAGTAAATGAAAGTAGCTGAATTTTTTCTAGAATTTTAAAAAAAATAGGTCTCCATCGAAAGGCTTAAATACTATTTTCCTGATAAAACTTTATGGAAAAAAGAGCAAAAGCTCCTTTTGAAGTGATTGTATTAGGAATAGTCTTTGATCCAGCTAGAAGAAAAATTCTCATAGGAAAAAGAGAAAATGATCCAGACATTCCAAAACTAACCTGGTGCTTTCCAGGAGGAAAACTTCTTTATGGACAAGATATTGATAAAACACTAAAAAAAGCAGTAAAAGTAAAAACGGGTTATGAAGTAAAAAATCTAGGAACTATTTTCTCAAAAACCTATCCTGAAAAAAAAGATTTAATGGCAGTTTATTTTCTTTGCGAAGTATTCAAGGGCAAAGAAAAAGCAGGGGGTAATTTCTTGGAATTAAAGTGGGTAAAGCCAGGAGAAATAGAAAAACACTTCACAACCTCTTTTCATCCAAAACTTAAAGAATATATCATGAACCTTAAGTGATATTTTCGAAGATACATAATTTTAAAAACAATAATTTATTCTAAAAATTACTAAAAGAGAAAATGATAAAAGATAAAAAAATAGGCATGATTGTCGCAGCAAGCCACGCTCTATCTTATAAGAAGACACATCCTTCAGCAGATGCAGAAGAAATCTTTAAGCATGTCATAGACATGATAAAAAAGGAAACTGAAACAAAAATCTTCGGCATAGCTGGTGCAAATTTTGTAGTAAAATATCTTGAAAAACACCCGAATGCCACAGAAAAAGAAGTCATGCAACACCTTGTCAACAACACAGACAGCATTCTTAGTTCTATAGAAAATCAGGAATTGCAGTATTAAATTTCCATTTATATTGCACCATGCAGGATTAATAAGTTAAATGAAGATAATCTTATTTCAAAAATTGAATATATAAAAATTCTTTTCCATTAATAGTTAATATTATTTCGAGCGAAGCGAGAGTCTCTAAACCTAAAAAAGACAACATTTAAATTATAATTTCCCCAATTATTTTCATGAAACTCAAAAAATGCAGGTTCTGCAACACTTACACTCTAAAAGAAACCTGCCCAAAATGCAACAAAGAAACGTCAGAGGCACATTACAAGTTTGTGAAGGTAAAATCACAAGACAACTAATTCGTTGCTGAAAGCAGATTTTATCTTAACTTTTCCTTCTCCTTCAACAACCCTCCCTATTATTCCTGCAAAAAATCTATTATTGTTCAAATCAGAAACAATAGACGCGGAATCGTCGCTTGAAACAGAAAGAACAAAACCAGTTCCGCAATTGAATGTTGTATACATTTCTTCATCAGAAACCTCTTTAGAATAAAGTTCATAAAAGATTTCATGGGGCTTTAAGGGATTATCAATCTCTATATCTGACTCATTCAAAAATTTCTTTAACCTTGCAAAAGCTCCCCCAGTGATATGCTCCATGCCATGAATATCAAATTTAGAATTTAACTCCAGAACCTTATCATAATAAATTAAAGTGGGCTCTATAAATTCTAATCTGAATTCATTTCCAAAAACCTCTCTGACTTTTGTAAACCCATTTGAATGTAATCCGCTGCTTCTTATTCCAATCAAAGAATCTCCTATCTGAAATTTATTGCCCTTATGGTTTTCATAAGCTCCTTGCACAGCAATACTTATTTCTAAACCCGCAAAATCATCGTGGATTGAAGTTTCTCCGGCAATTATCTGAATTTCTCTTTTTTTGCATTCCTTAACAAGATTCTCAACAATCTTTAGAATAGCTCTTTCATCATCTAGAGGAAGAATAATATAGTCTTGTAAGAAATAGATTCTGGCTCTTAATACAGCCATATCATTAAGATTCATGGCTAAAGAATCCAAAACCGCATTTCTAAAACTCTTATGCTGCCAGTGATAAAAACCTTTTGTCCCAATTCCGTCAGAAGAAGCAGGAGGCCTAAGTTCTTGAGTGTGGGTGTTTTTGATCAATTCTAAAATTTTTTTAATATAAGGTTTACCTGTTTTGTACATGTTAATCCAACCTCGCCTGCTTCTCTGTCATGACAGCCTTTCCATACTCTCCATCATATCCTGGCTTTACTTTTATTTTTCCATCTCTGTTCTTAAGTATAAGCTCAATCAGTTTCTCATCCACATTTTTTCCCAAAAACTCTTCTTTTGAAGCATAAAGCAGAATATTAAACTCATTCCCAAAATTATTAATCAAAGAATTATAAATTTCCCAGGTTTTTTTGCTCTCAACAGCAGAATCAAAAGCCAAAGCAATAATCTCATGCAGAGGAAGAATCTTGTAATACGGCTTTGCATTTTTTGCCCTATAACCCTCAGGATAATTTGCGAGTTGTCCTACCCTATTCTCAACCCCAATTGTTAAAGTCCTTTTGCAAATAGGACAGATTCCATTTAACTCTTTTGTTTTTTCAGGACCGCAGGAAAATTTGCAATTTCTATGGCCATCAAAATGATATTTCCCATAAGCTGGTTCTGTTTCTATTGTAGCCAGAAAATCATTTTCTCTGATTTGTCTGATTATTTCTGAATAAGAATCTGTTTTCTTGAATATGGTTGCCTCGCGCCCAAGCCTAAACGGCCAAAAACTATGTGCATCAGAAAAACTGACAATTACTTTATTTTCAATTTCCCCTATTCTCCATAACATCCCAGGATCTGCAGACATTCCGCTCTCAACTGCATGAATAAAATCAACATTGTCTTTAAAGCACTCTTTCAAGCTGTCAAATCCACTCATAGACCCAAAAATTCCAAACCAAGGAGTCATGCAATGCGCAGGAATTATCTCAATGTCCTCAGAAATCTTCATCATATCTTTGACAAAAACATCCCCAGGAATTTTAAAAATAGGTCTTCCATCATAATCTCTCCGCCCTTTCGTATCAAAATAAGAATTTATTTTCTCAGCAATCTCTAAATTTGGGACAAGAATAACAAGATGAATTCGTCTGCCTCTTTTAGGGAGGGTGGTTGGGGAATTGGGGGAGGGATCTAGTAAACTCTCTTGCGTATAAATCAAAGAGATTTCTCCAGAAATAATAAAAGGAAAACCATTGTAATAATAAAGTCCATTTTTTTCCACAAGTTTCTCTTTTATCTCTTTAAACCAGATAGGGTGTGTAAAATCACCAGTTCCCAAAAGGTCAAGCCCCTTAATCTTGGCATATTTAACAAGATTCTCGAAGCTCAGATTAATAGAAGTTGCTCTTGAATACTTTGAGTGAATATGCAAATCAGCAATAAACCATTCTTCTCTTTTCATAAAATCTTATCACTCAAGGAGATTAAATAGTTTATGATTCTGCGCCATATAAAAACATTTTATAAACCTAAATTACCAATTATGTATATGGTTGAACTGCAAAAGAGAATAAAAAACTTAAAGCACTATTTCCTTAACATAATCTTGATCTGGCTTGCAGTTTTATTTTACAGGACAACCCATTATTACAAGGATTTTCTAAGACAGGATACGCAGACAACAATCCTCTATTTAGCAGTTGGTTACACTATTCTTGGCTTTTTCTATTATCTGTATATTCATCCAGACAAAACCAGAGAGAGCAAAGGAATAATTATCTTCAAAGCTATAAAAAGATTCTTAAAAGAATCTTATATTTATCTAAGGACTTTTTCCAGAAAAACAAAAAGCCCTCTTCCAAGAATAGAAAAACACGAAAAAACAGCCCTATTATTTATAATTGTCAAAATCTTTTTCCTTCCTATTATGCTTAATTTCTTTTTCTCAAATTATCATTCTGTCAAAAGCCAATTACCAAATCTTACTAATATATTCTCATTGTTCACTATAAACTCTTTTAACTCAATCTTATTCCCATTTCTTTTAGCACTTATTTTTCTGATAGATACGTTATGGTTCTCATTTGGATATACTTTTGAAGCCGGAATCCTCAAAAACAGGATACGTTCTGTAGAACCAACAATCTTTGGCTGGATTGTAGCACTAATCTGCTACCCTCCATTCAATGGCATGTTCACAAAATACACAAACTGGTATGCAAATGACTATATCATCCTGTCTAATATCACATTAACTTTCGCTTTAAGGATAGGTATAATACTCCTACTTTCAATCTATGTATGGGCAAGTTTAGCTCTTGGGACAAAATGTTCTAATCTTACAAACCGAGGAATTGTTTCAAAAGGCCCTTACTCAGTAATAAGGCATCCGGCCTATATCTCAAAAAATCTTGCTTGGTGGCTTACAATAATCCCTGTTGCATCTTTAGTGGCTGTATTAAGCATGGCAACCTGGTCTATTATTTATCATTTAAGGTCAATCACAGAAGAGCGCCATTTAAGCAAAGATCCAGACTATCAAGAATACAAGAATAAAGTGAAATATAGGTATATACCGGGGGTTTATTGAAAACAGTTATTTGTTCTAAAATACTCACAAGGAGATTAATTATAAAAAATTTAGTGATGATGTGATAAAAAAGATTTCCGGATAATTGTCAGATATGCAACAAAGAATTATTAAGTGCATTCTATATTAACATCTTTTTATTATCCTAAGACTTGATTAATTTATCCTATAGACTTTTGTAAGTTGAAATTATAGAAGAAAATCTTGATATTATTAAATCATAAACTCAATATCCATAATGCCTTTTTCTCTTATGTTTGACAAAAAGGGCAACTAAAATGGCAATAGCAAGGACTATGATACCTCCAACAAATAAAAATAATGTTTTGCTGCTTGTTTCTCCACCTGTCTCCTCGCTAGTTGCTCCGCCAGTAGTAATAGGGGCCCCACTGCTAGAAGTTGAAGAACTGCCCCCGCTAGTTGAACTTGAGCTTGTAGAAGATG
>CAZFNY010000026.1:0-8982 GCA_964520275.1 Candidatus Woesearchaeota archaeon
ATATAGCTTTTACCCAGCCACAGCAAGCTGTGGGGATTTCTTTTCAATTAAAATACCTTCCATTCCACTTATTTCTTTCTCAGAAAGATACTCTGCAACATTGGATAAAACAGTATGTGCTGAAGAATAATCTTCAGAAACTATAAATGGCTTAGCAAAATTATATTATTCTACTGCATAATTAAATAAATTTTGGAGTTTTTCTAATTTTGACTTTTCCATGAAATTATGCAACACAATTCCTTTTTAAGCTTTTATATCCTAATTTACCCCACCCTAAATCTTAATATCGCACCAATTCCCCCCAAATTATTGAATTGCTGGCCTTCTTCGGTCTCTATGGAAACAAGTTCAACTTTTGAACCAATGTTTTCTGCAAGTTTCAGAAAGTCTTTTATCAGAATCTTGTTCAATGCTTTTGAAAGTATCAATGTTTCAACAGCCCCGAATTCCAATGCTTTTCTTGTATCTTGCTCTTTCAGAGTAGCCATCTCTCTCCTTTCCCCAAGTGTCTGAAAAAATCTCTCTAAAACTTTTTTCTCATAAACAATCTCCTGGCCAACCAAAAGCTCTCTTGATTTTTCAACAATCTCTTTAAGTCCTGATTCAGATGTATCTCCAAGATCAATTCTCCCCATAACTTTTTTCCTTAATTTTGTGGCCAGATACTCTCCATCTAAGAACTCATCTTTGGTTGGAATAGGCCCGCCTACCAAAATACCTGCAAGCTTTGGCATCTCATAAAATATGTTTTTCATTTCTTCTGCAATTCTCTTGTAAAAATCTCTCGTAAGCCCTTCTGTGATTCTATGAAAGCGCTGACTCGAATTATGGACAAGAATTCCATTTGCAAGAAAATTATGACTTTTTGTTTCAATATCTATAGTGGGTAGAAAACCAATATTTTCAATTTTTGATATTTTAACAGCAATAAGATTAGAATTATAGAACATTTCTAATCTTCTCTTAAGATCTTGATTAATAACCTTATCTAAAATTCTACTTTTAAAAACTTCTTTGCTCATTTGTCTCTTATTATTAAAAAAATCAGGGCAATTAAACTGCCTAGTATTAAGCCCAGAATTTCTCAATATTCTCGCAACATCTTTTCCATTAACTACTAATTGTCTAACTTTATTTCTACTACTTCTCTTGCTTATCAAATTCTCAAGTCTCTCTCTTTTTTCTTCTGAAGCAAATTGAATCTTTTCTTTAAAATTTTTCAAAGATTCCAAATCATCTATAGCAAGAGTATATCTAACTTTATCTGAATAAGGATTTCTTCTATTATCATAGGTATTGATTGAAGAAATAATCTCCAAACGCAGGAGAGCTAATTGAATTTGTCTTGCTAATATCTCATTATTAATACCCAAAGCAACTCTATTTTTGTTTACATAACCTTCTGCATCAAAAAATCCAATAATAAAAGAAGCTAACGACTTATTAGAAGATTTTAAAATAATAGAAGGTATTCTCTCATTCAAAGTCTTATCTTTTTCTTGGAAAATTCTTTTAAATAATTGGGTTATAATCCTACTATAAATTCTTAACTGCCAATAATTCTTAGATGCCCTAAACCTAAGATCAGAAGCAATATCAAATAATTCTTTAATCAGGGTTTTATAATACTCTGCAACATCTTTTCTTTGTTCAAAAAAAGTAATCCTATTTATTTTATAAGAACCATCACCTAAATAATATCCAAATAATCTAGCCAAAGAGGGATCAATTTTATTAGGCAGGTTAATTTTTTTCATATTGAAAGACTGTTTAACCTCAGGAACAGAATCTAATTCTTGGTCACTGTTATTAATCTCAATTTTCTCAGGCATTATCAAATAATCTCCTTCTTTAATCTCATAAAGAGGTTTTTCTTCAATTCCATTTTCAGTTCTGACAAAAAAAGTATGGCCTCCTGAAGCTTTAATTTCAATCTGGGGATAGCAAGTCAGGACTTTAAAAAGTTCTTTATTATTCTCCCATTTAGCTACTAAAGGGGTTCTTTCAGTTTCTTCTTTATTAAAATTTTCAGAAATTATCATTAATGGATTATGAGAATGTTTAATCTCTAATATATCCCCATCATCTTTTACTATCAATGTTTCCGGAGCTAGACACTGTCCCCCCGCCCTTACTTTGCTTGGAACTCCAGAGGTCATTTTCTGCAAAAGCTCAATTCTTTTTCCTACTAACAACCCGATTGTCGCCTCTTTCCTGTCCATTACCAAAAGTCCAAAAACCTCTTTAACAGCAAGCATCTCTCTTAACGGCTCTAAAATAAATTCTTTATCACACCTATACATTCTAATCTTCAGGGGCATTGAAAGTTCAAAACTCCAAATCTGCAAATCCTCCTGACCTTCAACTCTTGAAATATTTCCGCAAAAAAGAGCCAATCCATTCTCAGGCGTCTTCTTGTAATCCTTCAAAGCCCTTGTTATCTTATCAAGAGCATTGCCGACATTTTTTCTTGTTGAAGTTGATTTGATGTTCTTTGCAGTTGATTTCTCTGCCTCAAGCTGGTCTGCCACAGTATAAATGTTCTGGCCAGCAGGGATATAAACAGTGATAAGCTCTGTGGCTCTTGCTTTGTAATTCTCAAGTTCTTCAACAAATTCCTGCAATTCATCTTTGCTGATTGCCATGATTAAAAAAAGCAGAAGGGGTTTATAAATTTGGTTGAAAATCTGCTACACAAAGTCCACTCCAAACTTTCCTGTCCTAACTTCCTTAGCGTTTGTGACAGATTTTAAGTCATCAAGAACCTTAGCCAGCTTTGACTCTGCTGGCTTGTCCAGATATAATATTATTTCAGACTTCACAGATTTTTGCTCTCTGGATTTTTCCTGCCTGACTTTAGAGATAATATCAATCATAAAATCAAAAAGTCCTTCTTCTTTTGAGCTCTTTTCATAAGACGGCCATTCAGAGATATGAATGCTCTTGGCTTTTTCGCTTTTCTTAAAATGTTCCTGATAAATCTCTTCTGTAATAAACGGCATTATAGGAGCAATCAACTTCAAGATTGTCAAAAGAGAATTGTAAAGAGAATATTGCGCTGAAATCTTCTTGTCTCCTTTTTCATTGTAAATCCTGTATTTTACAATTTCAAGATAATTATCACAAAAAACCCGCCAGAAAAAATCCTCAATCTCTAATTTTGCTTTTGAGTATTCATAATTTTGAAAGGCTTCTGTAACGCTCTTTACTAAGTCATTGAGTTTTTTTAAGAATAAGGTATCTGTTTCAACAAACTTTTTAGGTTTCTCACAATTATAGCCTCCAAGATTCATGAAAACAAATTTAGAGGCATTCCATAATTTTGTGACAAACTTTTTTCCAGTAACTATATCTTTTTCCTGATAATCCATGTCAGCTCCTAGCTTAGAACCAGCAGCCCAGAATCTCAAAGCATCTGCCCCATACTCTTCTAAAATCTTCTTAGGAGAAATTCCTGTTCCCTTGCTTTTTGACATTCCAACACCCCCAACAGTAACATAGCCAGAAACCATAATATCATTCCATGGAATCTTTTTCTCATGCAGATAAGATTTGACAATTGTATAAAAAGCCCAGGTTCTGATAATGTCATGCGCCTGCGGCCTCAGAGAAAGAGGAATTGACATTTTTCCATAAGAAAGATTTAATATTATCTGCGGAGTCAAAGAAGAAGTTGCCCAAGTGTCTAAAACTTTGTTTTCTGGAATTGTTTCTTTGCCGCATTTTGGACAAATTTTTTTTATCTGCAAAGGGTCTACAGGAAGTTCGCTCTCT
Source organism: Candidatus Woesearchaeota archaeon (assembly GCA_964520275.1). Classification (GTDB taxonomy): domain Archaea; phylum Nanobdellota; class Nanobdellia; order Pacearchaeales; family GW2011-AR1; genus CAZFNY01. The sequence continues at coordinate 3,778 of CAZFNY010000026.1, forward strand.
TTTGGAAGAACAACTTCTTTGCATTTGACACAATGCCAGACAGGAATAGGAACTCCAAAATGTCTCTCTCTTGAAATACTCCAGTCCCACTCCAGCCCATTGACCCAGTTTTCATATCTCTTGTACATGAATTCAGGATGCCAATTAATCTTTTTCCCTTGTTCAATCCAGATTTTTTTCTTATCTAAAATCTTGATAAACCATTGCTCTGTTGGAATAAATTCAATTTCTGTCCCGCACTTGTCATGAACATTAACCACATGAGAAATCTGTTTCTGCTCTTTAACAAAATCATTTTTTTTCAGTTCCTCTAAAATCTTTTTTCTAGCTTCTTTAATCCTCATGCCTTTATACTCTCCAATATTCAAGGTCCCATCCTTATTCAAAATAACTCTCGGTTTTATATCATGTCTGTTAATGGCATCAACATCATACTTGTCTCCATAAGAGCATATCATCATTACTCCTGTTCCCTTGTCAATCTCTGCTGTTTTATCTGCAATTATCGGCACTTTAAAATCAAACAAAGGAATCACTGCTTTTTTTCCGACAAAATCCTTATATCTTTTATCTTCTGGGTTTACAAAAACAGCCACGCACGCTCCCAAGAGCTCTGGTCTTGTAGTGGCAATAAAAATATCTTTCCTGTCGCAACTGAATTTTATTGTAGAAAACACAGAATCCAGCTCCTTGTCTTCTAGCTCTGCCTGTGCAATTGTTGTCTGACAATCAGGGCACCATAAAGTTGGAAATTCTTTTTTGTAAATATGATTTTTCTTATACAATTCAATAAAACTCTTTTGAGAAATTTTCTGAGTAGGCTTATCAATAGTTGAATAATAAACATCAAAGTCTGCACTTATTCCCAAATCCTTATAACCTTGTATGAACTCGGGAGTTATCTCTTTAAGAGTTTTCAGACAAAGTTCAATAAATTCAGCTCTAGAAACACTTTTGCTCCTAATATGGTTTATTTTCTCCACATATCTTTCAGTAGGCAAACCATTGTCATCGGTCCCAAACGGATAAAACACAGTGCCATTAACCATTCTATGAAATCTTACTATGATATCTTGGTGAGTATAAGAAAAAGCATGCCCCATATGTATCTCCCCAGAAACAGTCGGAGGAGGCATATCTATACTGTAGATTTTCCCTTTACTTTCTGAATTAAATTTATAAATTCCTTCTTTCTCCCAAAATCTCTTTAACTTTTCCTCTACCTGCTTGAAATCATACACTTCCATGCCAAAAAAAGACACAATAACTTTTAAAAACTATCTATCTTTCATTAAATCATGGCAGACACAAGCTTAAACATGCCCTCTGGTTTTGGGGGTTTGATGAGATACAATGAAGAGTATGACACAAAATTCAAGCTAAAGCCAGTTCATGTAATAGGTTTTGTAGTATTAATAATAGCGTTTAGAGTACTTTTATCTATGTTCTTAAAATAAAATGTTTCCTGGATTAGATCCTAAAAAAATGCAGGCAGTGATGCGCCAGATGGGAATTTCTCAAAACGAGATAGATGCCTCCAAGGTCATAATAGAAAAAAATAATGGTTCCAGGATAATCATTGAAAATCCTTCTGTGACAAAAATTTCAATGCAGGGCCAGGAAAGCTTTCAAGTTGTTGGAGAAGCAAGAGAAGAATCCTCTAATGAAATCTCAGCAGAAGATATTGCAACAATAATAGAAAAGACAGGTTGCACAAAACTTCAGGCCAAAAAAGCTCTTGAAGAAACCGGAGATCTAGCAGAGGCAATTTTAAAGTTGAGTGAATGATTCTCTTCCCAACACCAAAATCCATATTAATTTAAAAGACTTCTATAAATTGTCAAAAATGGAAAAATTCCTTGAATATCTTCAAGAATCTGAAAAAATAGTGAGAACAGTCGATCATATGGTTTACATAACCTTTCCATTGATAAAAGACAAAAAACTTCTCATAAAGATTATCATGGAGATAAAAAAAGCTGTTGCAAGCTGCATCAACTCTATACTCCAGTATGAATATATTTTCAAAAAAATAAACCTGTCAAAAGATTCAAGATTCAATTTCAAGACTTTCATAGAAAAATCAGCTCCAGAATACAAAATAAGCCCGGAAGAGATTAAACAAATCTTAAATTTGTTTGAAATTGTAGAAAGGCATAAACAAAGCAATTTCGAGTTCATGAGAAATGAAAAAATAATAATCTTATCAGAAAATATGCGCCAGGAGTATGTTAATCTAGAGAGAATAAAAGAATTTTTATCGCTTTCTAAGAGCATTCTTAAAAAAACCAAAGAAAGAATAATCCCCAATTTTTAAGAAAAATATAAAAAGCCCATTACATTGGTAAAACATACTTCTAATCGAGGCAAAAAAAGGGTTTTAAGGAATGGAAGAGATAATTCAAGAAAAAATAAGTGCAGATCATCTGCTATATGTCAGTTTAAAATACACAAAAACGTGTGATGTAATTATAAATCTGCTTCTGAGATGGAAAGAGATGATTGATAAAAGCATAGATGCTTTATTAAAACACGCGAAGAGAAAGAAAAAAATCTCAATGATTCCAACAAATCCTGTAGGGAAGATAGAAACAATAAAAAAGCTCTTCAAAAAAGACAAAAATTTTTTCGAGGTCATAGAGATGTATGAGATGTTCAAAAAAATTCGCGAGCTTAGGGTGGAAAGAATCGGAGAATTTAGGAAAAATGTGACACTCAAGGTCTTCTACAGGAGTGATGAGATTAACATAAACCTTGACCAACTGAAGGTATATGCAGAAAGGGTGGAAAGATTTATAAGCACAACAAAACAATTTCTTTTATTATAATCGGAGTAGGTTTCAAATTATCTAACTCTAAAAAATTGCTCAAAATGGCAAAGATTATTGTTATAACATCAGGAAAAGGGGGGGTAGGAAAGACAACTGCAGCGATAAATATAGGGGCAGCAATAAATCATTTTGGAGGGGATGTTCTAATAATTGATGGAAATCTGTCAACTCCCAACATAGGGATCCATCTTAATTCCCCAGAAGTGCCGATAGACCTGAACAAGGTCATGCAGGAAAAAGCAGAGCCTTTTGAGGCTGTCTACAAGCATGAGTCAGGCATGAAAGTGATGCCTTCTTCTCTGTCTATAAGGGAATTAAAAAAAGTAAATCCCGAAAAATTCAAGGATTTTAAAAAAGATTTCAAAAAACTCTCAGATTATATCATTGTAGACAGCGCAGCAGGACTCGGCCAAGAAGCGCTTGCGGTCATAGAGATAGCCGATGAGATAATTGTTGTGACAAACCCAGAGCTCCCGGCAATAACAGATGCCTTAAAAACAATAAAGTTGGCACAAGAGATGAACAAGCCTGTGATAGGGGTAATTATGAACAGGGTAAAGAAAAATGAAATAGAGATGCATCCAGATGCAGTCAAAGAGATGTTGGAAATTCCTATTCTCGGCATGGTTCCAGAAGACATTTGTGTACAGCAATCATTGAAATTAAAAGATGCCGTGATACACACTCATCCAAAAAGCATGTCCTCAAGAGCCTATAAAGAAATAGCGGCTAAAATATTAAACATAGAATATGATTCAGACTCAGACAAAGAAAGGGTAATAGAAAGGATTCTCAGAAGATTGGGATTCAGATGAAATGAAAACAATAGAATTTGATGAATGGAAAAAGTTGGATTTAAGAGTTGCTGAAATCCTGGAAGCAGAAGAGATTGAAGGAGCAGACAAGCTTTATAAAATTGAAATTGACCTTGGAAAAGAATTAAGTAAAAGAACTCTTGTCGCAGGAATAAAACCTTATTACAAAAAGAAAGAGCTCATAGGAAAAAAATGCATTGTGTTCACAAACCTTGAGCCCCGAACAATACGTGGAATTGAAAGCAAAGGTATGATTCTCGCTGCCTGCAATGAAGGCCACACAGAAGTTAGGATGTTAAAAACAAAATCAGATACCTCATCAGGATCACAAATAGAATTTAAAAAAAATAGTGGCAAAATCGAGTTACAGAGTATAACAGAAAAAATAAAATTCGAAGATTGGGTAAAATTAGAAATGAGGGTTGGAGAAATAAAATCTATTGGAAAAAATATCATTATCAACTGCCTAAATAAAGATTTCAAAATCAATTTTGATTTAGATGTTAAGGAAGGAGATAAAATTATTATTGGTTTTATTGAAAATCATTTAGTTATTCCTATTACAGGAGAAAATATCCCCCTAATCCCTGATGGAGATATTGAAGTTGGAGCGAGGGTTAGATAATTTGATTCTGTGCTAAATATCCTCTTATATATAAATCTCCAACATTGTTAAAATAAGCTATGGCCTGACCAGTAGAATTTGTGATAACAAAATCTGAATCTCCGTTAGTCAAGGCTGAATTCAAAGCAGAAGTTGTTTCTCCAATAGTGCAATATCCGATACCATATGTATCAGCATAACGATCACAAAATTTTCCCCTAAGATACACATTTCCAGTAGACTTTTCTATAATTGCAAAAGCATAGCCAGAAGCGTCTTCAATTACAAAATTGTTTCCATTTGGAGAAAAACTAGAATGTTCAGAAAGTGTTCCAGAGATCCTCATAGCCCCATTGCTTCCAATGACAGCTAAATATTCATTCCTAGTGCCATCCTTGAATTTTAATTGGGATCCCGAAGGGCATTGAAAAGCATGATCTGCATTGTTACAATCATCATCTGCACAATCTATGAATCCATCACAATCATTGTCATATCTATCTTTGCATGGTTCGTCAATTCCATCATCATCTATTCCAAAACAACCTTCTCCACCACTGATTCTTTGAGGCAATACCCATCTATAGCCTCGAGGAGTTTTCAAAAAATCATAGGTACAAACAGCGTCAGGATGTGAACTGCAGCTATCTCCAGCCACATCACACGCTTTTAATTGATTACATGTGAGTTCAGGAGGACAAAGATCACTCAGTGGGGGAGTGCCTCCACAAACCTGCGTTCCAAGGTCAGCGCCTCCTCGCTCAGAGAAAGCCAAAAATAAAACTCCCAAACTAATTAATAGACAAAAACTCTTGATTGCAAAATTCTTTCTTAAAACTTTTTTTAGATTTATCATTTTATCCCAGCTGGATGATTATATCCTTTCCAGTAGGTGCTTTAATAACATTATCTACACTAATATTCCCTGCAACTGTTAGTTTCTGAGTAGGAGCTG
>CAZFNY010000027.1:0-8952 GCA_964520275.1 Candidatus Woesearchaeota archaeon
TTACGAGGTCTTCACAAGAGACCTCAAGGTGTAAAGTAATTTCAGGACATCACAGCTCTCTATTTTTATTCAATTATTTCCCCAAACCCAATCAATCTCCAGTGGCTGTTTATGTTTCGGGCAATTCCGACATTGTCCTGTTTTATGGCGACAATTGGGATATTCAAGACAAGTTCTAATTCATCCTTGCTTATTTTTTCAACTGTGCCGACTGTTATTGTTGTATTCACGCTGAGCATCAATAGCTCTTTTGTTTTTATCGGGTCTACTTTTTTCTGCTCATTAATCCCTAAAACTTCATTGAACAGATTAGATTTTATCTTTAACTTGTAGGTTATTTCTGGCAGGTTTCCTTTTGTTGATGATATACAGCCAGTCAGAGAGTCTGCTTTTGTCAGAGAAGGGTCGAGTGCTGTCTCTATTGATATACTCACTCCAGGCAAAACCTCTTTCACTTCCTGGTTTCCTTTATGAAGAGAGAGAACTTTTGTGTTTAAGGTCTCATAGATTTTTTGATTGGCTTTTACAATTATTATCCCGGGCTTTATTTCGATTTCATCTCCGACTTTTAATTTTCCATGCTTTAGAATTCCCCCAAGAACTCCTCCTCTTAACTCTTTTATACTTGTTCCAGGCCTGTTGATGTCAAAACTTCTTGCTATCAGAAAACACGGATCTTTTTCTGTGTCTCTTTTTGGGATTTTTATATCACAGAGGGCTTCCAGGATTTTGTTTATGTTAATCCCTTGCTGGGCAGATACAGGGATTATTGGGGCATTTTCTGCTGGCGTGTCTTTTACAAAATTTTTTATCTCTTTGAAATTAGCAAGAGCCTGCTCTTTTGTGACCAAATCTATCTTGTTCTGGATTATTATTATATCTTTTATTTTTTTGGCCTGCAAAGCTATGAAGTGCTCTTTTGTCTGGGGCTTTATGCCTTCATTTGCAGCTATCACAAGAATAGCAGCATCGATTATTGCTGCTCCAGAAAGCATGGTTGCCATAAGCATCTCGTGGCCAGGTGCATCAATGAAACTGACATATCTTACAGGGTTTCCTTTTTTTTCAGTGTTAAAGTTTTTTCCATCACTGAATATTGTCATGTCAGCATATCCTAATTTTATTGTTATTCCTCTTTTCAACTCTTCTGAGTGAGTGTCTGTAAACTTTCCAGTAAGCTTGCTTAACAAGGTTGTTTTTCCGTGGTCAATGTGGCCCACGACTCCGACATTCAGCTCTGGTATTTCTGTCATAAAATAAGAAAAAGCTTTTGGTTTTTAAAGGTTGTTGAATCAGAGATATTCTATAGCCTCTATTTCTGGAAGAGTATAGATGAACTTTTTTGGAAGCTCTTCTGAAGGACTTTCTAATAAACACTTTCTTCTATGCTTGGATTCTGCTGTTAATATATACCAGAAGTCTTCTTTTTCCCTTATTGGCCAGCCCATAAACTGCCAATTTTTTACCAATTCTGGCTGGCTTCTTATTTTGTTATTCTTGTTTACAGGATCCTCGCCATTTCTGGAGTATTCCCAGGGATAGTAAAATATGTCTTTGTTTTCTTTTTTTCCGAATAAAAATCCAATCAAAAGAAATGTTTCTTTGTTGACTGTGTGAAATGCTGATCTTTTCACAAAATAATCTATCGCCTTTTCTAAAGAACCATATATATTATCTATATGTGAGTCAAAGATATAACCTCGCGTCGGAACTCTATTTTCTGGGAAATTAACAACTGCTAGCAAATTCGGAGAAAATATTTCATCTAACCTCTTTACTCTTGTTATCTCTAGCATGAGAAAAAGAAAAACTCCTCTTTTAAAACAATTATGTATGTTAGATAGTTATTGGGCTGTGGTTGTATCTAATGATTTGACCTCAACAACTTCATCTGGAAAAAGAAAATAGCGATCTTTTATTGTAAAATTGTAATTCTTATTTAGTGTTAGGGTATCTGGATTTATTGGATTAGATATTCCGTAACATTTATCATCAATTTTAATAATAGTATTTTCTCCAGTAGTCCCAACCCCTTTATACTGGCCTATTTTTTGAATTGTTTCTCCTTTGTATAAACTAACTATTGCAGTGAACACTAGCAATGGAAGTATTTCTCTTACTAAACCTTTTTTTAATGTTTCTTTATTTAATATATCTCTTAATCTCATTTTAGTTTAGAGAAATTACACTTTATAAACCTTTTGTTTGTAACTACTATAAAGAAACACTATTTAGTGTTGTTTGGCTCAACTTTAATAATTTTATCTCGACTAATCCAACTTGCTCTTTCTACTGTAAATTTATATCTCAAATCTTTTTTTAAGGTATCTGGCTGAACAGAAGATGTAATTTCATACAGAGAACTATCTATCTCTATTAGTCTGGTTCCATCCCATAGATTGAGATAATTTTTATAAGCTCCAGAGATGCAATAATTTTTTTCTCCCGGGTGGTCCAATCTCGACCATAGGAATATTCCGGATAATGCTGCACCAGTAATGATAATCCCCATAGATATAAATTTGTTTTTTAGAGATTTCATTTATTCTGCTTTCGCTTCTGCTTTCTGTTCTGGCTCTTTTGGCTTGTTCTGTTCTGGGAAGATTTCTGCCAATGATTTTTTTCCGTATTTTATTACTTTCATATTAATCTGTGATGTTTCCTGAGAGATTGTTTTTCCTCTCATGGTTTTTCTTAATCTAAGGCCCTTTGGCTTGTTTTTTGAATATTTCTTTTTTCCTTCTTTTCTTGGGCGTTTTTTCATGCCTTTTCCATAGGTCAAGATTTTTCCTCTGAGGCCAATGCCTTCTATGTCTTCTGATGCAGGAAATCCGGCTTTATCGCTTGTCCCTGTGATTTCAAGCTCGTATCCATCTAAAGCAGGAAGAATTTCCTGGCCTTGAAGCTTCTTTCTAAGCTCTTTTCCAATCAGTTCTTCGCTTTCAAGCTCAAGCTTGTATGTCTTTCCTATTTTGTCTGAAATATTTATCTTGAATGGCATATTATCTAATTGAGGAATTGGTTTTTAAAGTTATTTGTTTGAAGCTTTAATTTGAAGTAGTGTTCTTTAAGTATTAAGATAAACGCACATACACTTTCTCAGGAAAATTTAAATAGTTGGAAAAATTAGAAAAATAATGGAAAAATTAGAAAAAACTGCAGAAGAAGGTTCTGATTCAAGGAATTTTGCAGATAAGAAAGATTCTAATGGTACATACCAGGGGCTTAGACTAGTTGAAGACAATCAATACCTTGGTGGAACAAGCATCAGATATTGGATGTAAATCTAGTTTAATAAAAAATGGATTTTTCTTTAATTTTTATAGGAAGTACTCATGGTTTTATTAAAGATTTTACCAAGCAAGAGGAGATTATTAATTCTATCGATCCTGAATTTGTACTCGTTGAAGATTTAGAAGATATTTCTCTGGATACTAAGGAAAAATTTAAAAAACTATTCAAAAGCAGATTTATTTCTGATATGACTTCTTTTTCAGATGTTGAGGATCTTATAAAATTGTGCCATAATAAAAATATCAAATTAATTGGAATTGATTTTCACAATTTTGGTTTTGACAAAGTTCTACAAGAAAAAATAAAAAAACAAGAACCATTGTCTAAAAGAGAACAAGAAAAAATCAATAAAATACTCGAATCTAGGGAAAAAAGTCATATAAAAAAGATTTTAGAATATTTGAAGAAAACCAGCAAACCTCTTGTGGTAATTGTTGGCTCCTGGCATTTAAGAAAGGGTGCTTTGCTAGTAAAAGAAATGAATAATTATAAAATTATTTTCCCATGCGATAGTGAAGGAAATTTATTAATTGAACCCTCACGAGATAATAAGGGAATTTTTTACAGAGAAATAACAAAAAATGCAAACTAAACTAAAACTTAAAGATTCTATTTATATCCTGAAGGAAGATGGAAGTAAGTATGTTGTTATCTTCACAGCAACAAGAAAGATAAAGAAATTTGAAGTGGATCCATTAGTTTGTGATATGATTGAAAATTTAAAATTGGAAAAAACAGAACTGGATTTATTTAATGAACTTGCTGGGAGATATAATAGAAAAGATATTTCTGATTGTTTAAAGGCATTAGAGACAGAAGGAATTGTGAGAAGATATGATGGAAGCACAACTGATCAAAGATTTTCCAAGCAATTAGGATTCATTGATGAATTAACTGCTTCCTGGGAGGAAACTCTCGATTTACAGAATAAGATTAAAAACTCTTCAATAGCAGTATTTGGTGTTGGAGGTATTGGAACATGGATGGTGAATAGTTTGTATCAGATTGGGGTTGGAAATATAAAGATAACTGACCCAGATAAAGTTTCTGAAAGTAATCTTAATAGGCAATTGTTTTTTGACACAAATGATATTGGGAAATATAAAGTAGAGGTTATCGAGTCTAAATTAGCCGATGCTAAAATAACCCCCTTTCTAAAAACAGTTAGAGAAGGCGAAGATTTAGAAGAGATAGTTTCTGGTTGCAATTTTTTAGTCAATTGTGCAGATTCTCCCTCTGTTGTTGAAACAACAAGAGTAATAGATAAATATGCTTGCAAGCATAGTATCCCTTATTGTGTTGCGGGAGGTTATAATCTTTATTTAGGGATGGTGGGCCCGATAATTGTCCCTGGAAAAACAGCTTCTTTTGAAGATTTCATTGCATATCAAAAGAAGATGGATCCATTAAAAGACTTGGAAAAAATAAAAGATATATCTCAAACGGGAAATTTAGGATCTATTGCCGGAGCTATAGCAAATATACAAGCCATGGAGATTTTTAAATATTTAATCGGCAAAGGAAAACTAAATTTAAACAGATTTGTAGAAATAGATTTTATGGATTTGAATATTATTTGGAGAGAATTTTCAAAACAAAGTTCTTAATCTTTTTAATTTCCCCAATCTGCCTTCTCATTTCTCTTGATTTCTGCGATTTCCTGAAGAACTGAAATCTCTTTTGAAGAAAGAAGGTCTTTGTTTTTCTTGAATTTCTTGAACTGGGCTTCTGAAAAATCAGAGTAGAGGAATGTCTTTGATTTCAGCTGGCGCTCGTAATTTTCTCCGGGAATGGAAATTGCAACTTCCATACCTTCTGTAGCTTCTGCCACTGACTTGTTTTCAGACTGGATATTTTTTATCCTTCCTACTTTTTCACCCTGCTCATTGATTATAGGAAGATTAGATATCAATTTTCCTCCCTCTATCTTCACCCCGAAAATCGCGGGTTTTGTATTCCTGAAAATATATTGATGCAAAATCCTTAATTTGCAGATTGTGCTGAGCTCCATAAGCCTCCTTTTTTCTATCTCTTTTCTTTTTTGCTCCCTGAATTCAACAAGGTCTTCTATCAGCTTGTAGATTACTTCTTCTGTGAAGATTTTTATTGCAGAAAATCCAATGGTTTCTTCTTCAACACCTACATTAAAGCCGACTATAACTGCATCTATCTCGCTTATTTCAAGATTTGCCTTTGCAGAGATTATGTCTGATTTGTTTATTGAGCCAATTCCTGCTTTTACAACTGGGATATGGGTCTGTTCGAGCAAGGTCAGCAAAGCTTCCAGGCTTCCAAGCGAGTCTGCTTTTGCTATGATCCCCCGTTCCTGCGTTTTAACATTTTCTAAAATTTCTTTCTTGAATATTTTTTTTATTTCTTCCTTGTTGTTGTGATAAGCGACAAAAGGCATTCCAGGAAGTACATCTATCTTTTCTGTCAGCTGCATCCTGAATCCTGTTGATGCCCGGATTTTTTCCTTTGGCTTGAAAGAAGAACATAATGGCTGGATTTCTTCCAGGACTCTTATCTTTGTTATTATGGGAGTTCCATTGATGTCTGCCACTGCTATTTCATCTGTTTTTGAAAGCTCTCCATCATATAATATAGATTCTGCATAGCTTGTTGTCTTTTCTTTTTTGATTTCAAGAATAACTCCCTTTGCTTCTTTTCCAAGAGCCAGCTTGTCTGCGAGATATTTTTGGCTTAGACCGCAGAGCATCATTATCAGCTCTGGAATCCCTTCTTTTGTTCGAGCAGAACAGGGAATCATGGCAACTTTTTTTGTGAAATCTGTTATGTTGAAATAAAGGTCTGCTTCAAAGCCATAGCTGTTTAATGCTGCAATAAGAGTGTAATATCTCTCTTCAAAAACCAGTTTCACATTCTGGGGTTGTAATCCAATGCTTTTTTCCAAGTCTTTATCATGCTGTCTCCAGCCAGAAATATTGTCAATCTTGTTCAGTGCAATCATGAAAGGGACTTTGTTCAGTTTTAGGATTTGAATCACTTCTGCTGTCTGGGGTTTTATGCCTTCATTTATGTCTATCACAACCAAAGCCAAATCTGCCAGAGAGCCCCCTCTTTTTCTCAGGTTTGTGAATGCAGCGTGGCCAGGAGTGTCAATCAGCAAAAAGCCTGGAATGTCTATCTGGATTTTTTTTGCATCAATTATCGGACAGGCCTTTTTCAGCTGTGCTGTCGGATAAAGCGTGAAGGATATCTTTTGAGTGATGCCTCCTTTTTCCCCGCTTTGAACACAGCTATCTCTAAGGCAATCCAAGATGCTCGTTTTTCCGTGGTCTACATGGCCGCATACTGTTATGATTGGCTGGCGAATAATTGCTTTTTCCATAGGAAAAAGAACTAAGATTGAATTAAAAACCTTTCTTAAGAAAGGTTTTTTGAGAAAAATTTCAATAGTTTTTATTATTTAACTTAATTTAGCCGCATTCAATAAATTATTTGTAATCTCTTGGCGAGTTAATTCTGGTTTTCTATTTAATATATATTCTGCTAAACGATTTGCCCCTTTTCCATCTCTAAAGTAAAGGCGTTTATTATCTTTAAATACTGGGTGACTACTAAACTCATAAGTTTTTACATTACCATAAAATTGTTTTCCTATCCCCATCCAACTTTCTAAATTATCTGGTTCTAAACCTAAATTTTCATAATTCATACTAACTAAACATGCACTTTTTACTCCTTTTTCCTTTAATAACCCTCTTAAATCAGAATTATCAAATATTTTCACTAAAATTTTTTCAAGCCCATCAACATCTAATGCTCCTAAAATCACATAAGTTTAGTAATTGGTTTCTATCCATATTTTCCTTAAAATCAATTACTTTTTAAAACTTTCTATTCTGTTACCATTTTAAAATAATTACCTATTTCAAATAAAATTAGATAATCAATTTAATATATCCTTAATATCCTCTTTTTGCATCTTGAAAAGAATTATTGGCTGTCGTATCTGATTAGTCTGTGTTATATATTTTTTAGAACAATTTTCTTTTTAAAGCTTCAGATATCTTTGTTTTTATTGCTTTCTGTTGATATTCTCTTTTCCTCCAAAAAAACAATAAGTTTAAATCTTTCTGATGCTGTTGATATTAATGTCTCCTGAAGAAAATGTCAGGGGTGATTCTGGATATGAAAGAGAAGTATTCCTAAATAAATTGAACAATGAAACAAATGTTATTCTCTTGGAGCAAATTGTAGATTATTTTATTGATGGTAAAAGTGTAGAAGATGCTTCTAAAGATTTTAATGCACCTTTTGACTATGTAAGGAACATTTATCTTAGTCTGGAAAGAATCAGAAAAGAAAAAATTGAAAAGGGGAAAAATGAAAATTAGCATAGGCGTCCGAAGCCAGTGAAGCAAAAACCGAAGTTCTAGCTTAGACTGATTGCTCCACCTATACCCCTTTAAATCAAAGGGTTTTAAAGTATTTAATTCTTGGGGATTTTTTTATTTCAGGATGAGATAACCCCTAAAAGAATAGATTATAATTATCCTGAATAGACTGGGTTCATTAAGGGATTTGAGGTAAAAATGGAAAGAAGAGTCAAAATTTTTATATACTCTGAATGATTAAAATAGAATATGAATCTTTACATTCTAGTTTTTGGAATAGTAATTGGATTTTTTATTGCAAAATTACTCTCAGGAAAAAAAGAGGATGAGCAAGGAATATTAAAATCATTAAAATTTGACATTACAACATTTACAGTTCATCTTCATCATTGGTTTCTTGCAACGCTAATCTTGATTATTCTAATTTTATTAGATTTTTACAATGATATTATTTATGGAATACTCATAGGTTTAATTATTCAAGGATTAAGTTATAGAGATTTTTATAATATAATATACTCTAGGAAATTTTGAATTCAATCCTTCAGCACAATTATATTATTCATTCCTCTTCGCTTTCTTTCTATCAATTGCTTTGCCTCAAGCTTGTCAAGAAGCCGTGTTGTCTTCACTTTTCCTACCTCAAGCTTTTCCATCAGATCTGCCTGGAAAACAGCGCCATTTTCCTGCATCAGCAAATCCATAACTTTTTTTTCATCTTTGTCCAGGCCAGTGAGATCTAATTTTTTCTTTTTCTCTCTTAATGTCTTGATAACTAATTTTTCTTTTGGCTTTGTGAACATAATGACCAGCCCAATAATCAAGATGACTCCCACAATGCTCAGGCTTATCCAGGTCTGAGTCCTTATTGTATCATACATTGTGCATGTTGGACCATGAGAGCATGTTGCACCAACAATATTCTTTAGCGCAGAATTAAAAATAAGAACTATAATTACCATTACAACACCCAATCCAATAATCAACCAGCCAACTTGTTTATTTTCCATTATCTGTTAAAAATTCTGTTTTTCAGCCTTTTTATGTCTTCTGAATCTGCTTGATGAGCCAGACTATCAGCAGCACTAACAAGACAAAGACTAATACTGCAAAAACCCATCCAAAAATCCCCATCCCTAATCCATATGAGCCAGACATCATTCCCCACATGCCATATCCATCATTTGGAGCTGCAGAGATAAAGCTGATAAGGCTTATTGCCAAAAGCAACGGGATCAGCATCTTTTTCATTACATCCACGGCGAGGATACCCAAACTTTTAAGTTTTGGGAGGAAT
>CAZFNY010000028.1:0-8944 GCA_964520275.1 Candidatus Woesearchaeota archaeon
CGGAGATTTTTAACTTCAGACGCTCTGGGCTTTAGCCCATGGGTAGTTCACGACAATACGAATGAATGAGACAAAATTATATTTTTTTGTTTCTTAATAAGTTAGCATTTGTTACCACAGTTATTGATGATGCTGCCATTGCAATTTCTGCAATTATTGGGTGTAAAATACCTCCAATAGCCAAAGGTATTGCAATAACATTATATGCAAAAGCCCAGAACAAATTCTGTTTTATCTTTGAAAAAGTTGCCTTGCTTAAATTTATTGCTCCAACAACTCCCATCAATGAACCGCGAGCCAAGACCAAATCTCCTGCCTCAATTGCAATATCTGTTCCGGTTCCCATTGCTATTCCCACATTGGATTGTTTCAGTGCAGGAGCGTCATTGATTCCGTCTCCGATAAAAGCTACCATTGCACGCCTTTGTAATTCTATGACTTTTTTTGCTTTATCTTCTGGAAGGACATTTGCAATTACTTCTTTGATTCCAACCTCTCTTGCAATTGCTTTTGCAGTTCTTTCATTATCTCCGGTTATCATAACTGTCCTGTAGCCTTGTGAATTTAAAATTGAAACAGCTCTTACAGAATCATCTTTTACAGCGTCGGCTATTCCCATAATTCCAAGCACTTTTCTGTTTTCTGCAACACTTATTGTAGTATAGCCCTTATCTTCAAATTCTTCTATCTTATTATTAAATTCTTTAAGATTTATCCCTTTTTCTTTCATTAATGTAGAATTTCCTATAACAATGCTTTTCTTCCCTATTTTTCCCTCAACCCCTCTTCCTCTTAAAATCTTGAATCCTTTTACTTCTTTATATTTTTTTAAATTAGCTTTATCTACAATCGCCTTTGACAAGGGATGTTCACTGTTTTTTTCAAGGCTTCCTGCGATTTCCATTAAATAAAACTCCTTGATTTTGCAAAAAACATCTTTTACTTCTGGTTTGCCTTTGGTTATTGTTCCTGTTTTGTCAAAGACAATTATCCTGATTTTTTTCATTGTTTGAATTGCTTCTCCTTTTCTAATTAAAATCCCTTTTTTGGCTCCCATTCCTCCGCCAACTGTTAATGCAATTGGCACAGCTAGCCCAAGAGAGCATGGACAGGCTATAACCAAAACAGAAATGCCAACGCCAATTGCTCTTCCAGCATCATTCCCTAGTAACCACCATCCTACAAAAGTCAAAACAGCTAAGATTAATATTATTGGGACAAATATGCCTGTAATCTTGTCTGCAAGTTTTTGTATAGGCACTTTTGTTCCTTGTGCTTCTTCAACAAGCTCAATAATATGTGCTAAAAAAGTGTCTTTTCCAACTTTAGTGACCTTGATGTTTAATATTCCGTCCTGATTTATTGTGGCTCCAATTACAGGGTTTCCTTTTACCTTATCTATAGGCAAGCTCTCTCCAGTAACCATAGATTCATCAACAGAACTCTCTCCTTTAACAACAATTCCGTCTGTTGGGATTTTCTCTCCTGGTTTGATGATTACTATATCTCCTACAACAACTTCTGAGATTGGAATTTCAACTTCCTCTTTTCCTTTTAGAACTCTTGCATTTTTCGCTCCGAGTTCAAGAAGCTTTTTTATCTCCTGTGTTGCTCTGCCTTTTGCTTTTGCTTCAATATATTTTCCAGTGATAAATATGGTCATAATCATAGCTGATACCCCAGAATAATCATTTATCTTCATAAAGAAACTCAGTATTCCAGTCAGGTAAGCAATGATTGTTCCAAGAGCAATAAGAGAATCCATATTAAAATAAAAACTAAATAATCCTTTAAAACCGGATTTGAGGGTTGAAAATCCTAATATAAAGACAACAGGAAATCCGAGAACCAGCAAGATAATAATCAGCCAGTCTTCAGGCAAGATCATCAGATTAAAAACCCTCATCAGAATCATTAATATTGCGATAGGGATTGCAAAAATCCAGCTTCCAGTTAATTTTTTCTTCCAATTTCTTATTTCAGCATCTTCTGCTGGCTTTGAATGATCGTGCTCTTGCATTCTTTTATTTTGATGATTTATCATACTATGTTTTTGTTCTAATTTATTCTCCTAATAAAATTTATCCTTCAATTGACAATACATTGTATCCTGCTCTTGCAACAGCTTTTTTAAGTTCTTCTGGATTTGTTCTTTCATCTATCTCAACAAATGCTTTTTTTCCAATAACACTGACACTTACTTCTTTAACTCCAGGAACTTTTTTCAAGCTTCTTTCAATATTTCCAGCACAACTGGCACAATGCATTCCGTCTATGTTTATTTTTATTTTTTTAGTCATTTTTATTTTTAACTTCAGATTCAATTAATATTTATTCTACAATTAATTTTCCACTCATTCCTGCATGCCCTCCTCCACAATAATTGTTGCAATACCAGGTAAATTCTCCTTTTTCTTCAGCAATAAATTTAATTGTATCTTTTCCATTTATACCTAAATCAGGGATTGTTATTCCGTGTACTGTATCTAAATTATTTATATTTATCCTGACTCTTTCTCCTTGTTTAACCTTTATTATATTAGGGCTATATTCAAATTTAAACGCCTCAATATTAAATTCTTGGATATCATATAAAGAGCATTCTTCTCCAATACAAAATTCCTCTTCTGTAGCTTTTCCTGTCAATGAATTTTCATTTATTTGATTTATTATAAAAAAACCTACAGCTAAGGTTATCAAAATTACACCCATAATTAAAAATTTTTTACTCATTTATTTCTTATTTGGTTTTTGAATCTGTTTAATTAGCCAAAATATGAATAATACAAGGGTAATTAAAATTAAAACACTAAAAATCCATCCAAACAAACCCATCCCTAGTCCGTAATCTCCACCCCCATCCACCCCGCACCAACCATCATTTAAATCTGCAGATACAAAACCAGTCAAAATTAACATAATCCCAAAAATGATTAAAAATACTTTATTATTTTTCATTTTATCCTCCACATCCACAACCCCCTCCTCCTGTTCCCATGCTGCATCCGCTTCCAGAAGATGGAGTTGCAGCCTTGACTTCCTGGCTGCTTGCTGTTCCTGTTTCAGTCACTATAAAACTTCCTCTTAACATTCCCATTCCACAGGTAAAAGTGAACGTCCCGGTTTTGTCAGGCGTAAATTCCACTGTGTTCAAACCTTGTTTTAATCTTAAATCTATGCCATAATTGTTTGCAACAAGTTCGCTGTTGCAACTAGTTAATTGTTTAACATTAATGTTCCATTTGACAGGGATTCCTTTTTTCAAGACAAATGAATTAGGAGAATAACCCGAAGCGTCCACATTCATATTGATTTCCTGAGCCCCTCCTACAACATTTACATCTCCCGAAATACCATTGACGCCGATAATTTTTGCTTTTATTGAATCATAACTGTAAGGGTTTCCTGCCAAGGCCAATCCGCGATTTAGCATTATTAATCCCAGGATTAATACAATTATTGCAGATATCTTGAGAATTTTTTTTGTTGCTTTGTGACTTATTGTTGTTGCAAATATCCCAAAGCCAAGCATGACTGGAAGAGTTCCAAGCCCGAATGCAAACAAGCTCATTGCTCCAGAAGTTAAGCTTCCTGTTCCTGCTGCATAAAGATACATTGCCTGCAAAGGACCGCACGCAATAAACAGTCCGTTCAATATTCCAGTAACAAAAGGAGCTTGATAATATCCTTTTGCAGAAGCCCCAGCTTCACTGGCTGCTTTTGTGAGAAACTTTGGATTTAATTGGAATTTCCTAAAAAACTTGATGCCAAACATACCTAAAGCATAGAATATCATGAAGATTCCTGCCAGAATTGCAATCCAGCTCCTCAGTCCTATTGAAAAAGCAAATATCCCTCCAATTAAACCAAAAATCCCCCCAATAATAGTGTATGAAGCAAGCTTGGCTCCTCCATATACAAAATGCTGTTTGAATCCTTTATGGCCTTTTAGTGCATTCTTGGTTGTGTATGAAAAAACAAATCCTCCGCACATGGCGATTCAATGAAATCCTGTCAATACTCCTGCTGCAAATAATAATATCAAAGAAGTTTTCTCTCCTATGCTTGGAAATTTCAATTCTGGAAGATTAAACCCTAAGAATTTATACAAGATGAAAACTAATACTACAGCAGAAAGGATTACAAAAATCCAGCCAATATTCTTTTTTTCAGGGTTTGTTTTCTTGATATTGCTTTTTAGTTCACTTGCTTTTTTATTTTTATCCTCTTCTTCACCTATCTTTGTTGCATCTATCTTTTTTTCTTCAACAATCTCTTCAGCAGAATAACCAAGTTTCTCTATCCTTTCTTTTATCTCTCTCTCACTTATCTTTTCTGGGTCAAACTCTATCTCTGTTTTTTCATCTTTGTAGCTTGCAGTGATATTTTTTACTTCATCCTTGAATTCTTTCTCAATAAGGGTTGCACAAGAATTGCAGTGCATGCCTTTGATATGAAATTTTTTTAACATAATATGTTTACTAAAACTGCTTATATAATTGCTTTGGAGAAACTAGTTTCAGCGAGGACACCTGCGGTTTCCTTCGCTTAATCTTCCCTTAGAAAAGTTCAACGCTGAGTTCAAGACGACACCAAAGGCTTAACCTTCCCCTTAAAAACCTAATCTTGTTTTCACAACGCTTAAAAATCCTTTTTAATTTGTTTTTCTATGAAGAATTACAGCCTTGATGATTTGAATGAAAAATATGACCTGGAACTGGATAGAGTCATCTCTGAGATTAAAAAGATAAAGGCAAAACTTGTTCTTCTTCAGTTTCCAGATGGTTTGAAGCCATATGCAACATCTGTTGTGGATTATCTGAGAACAGCCACAAGCGCAGAATTCCTGATTTGGTTTGAAAGCTGTTTTGGTGCGTGCGACACGCCTGTCGGCCTAGAAGGTTTAAAGCCCAAGATAGATTTTGTCATCCAATTCGGCCACAATGAGCTAATGCCTGGATATTAGGCGTTGAGAATTTCTTTCCATTCATATCCAGCCCAATAGCATTGCTAAACCTACTAAGAACAACAACGCTCCAGCTATCAAATGAAGATATCTTACATTTCTTTCTTTCCATCCTGTGACTTCATCGACTTCTGCAAAACCAAAATAAATCAGGAACACAATTATTATCATTGGCAGGACAAAGACCAGATTATAATACAAAAGCCATGGAACAGCTCCGATTGTTCCAAGCGAGGCCAAAAGTCCAGATGCAACAATATAAGGCCCCATTGTGCAGGGAAGAAGGAAAAGGGTCACTAAAAATCCAATTATGAATGCTCCTCCTGGGGAGGTTATCCTGTCAATTATTCTCTTTACTCTTGGCCGTAAGAAAAGGGGCATCTCTGTAGCAAAACTCCCTTTTTTATACACAAAAAAATCCTTAATATTCAAGGCCCCAAGAACCATGGCAATTATCGCCAATACTCTGTAGATTATTACTGATTTTTGCCTTAAAAATTCTGCAAAAATATTAAAAAACTGGATGATTATAAGCCCGTAAACTAAATACCCCACATACACTGCAGAAATGAATGCAAATCCTCCGAATAAAACCCTTCTTCTTTTTTCTGGATTCTGAATCAAAATAGCAATCAAGACCATCGCTAAAACAGCAATCTCGCACGGATTAACAGAATCTGCCAGCGCAAGAGATGTTATTTTCCAGAAGCTTAAAATATCAGCCATTTTAACATCCTGTCAGCTCTTTTAATTTTTCAATGCTTTGAATTCCAGTATAACTCTCTTCTTTTATTACCCAGGTCGGGGTAAATTCAATCCCTGAACATTTATCTCTTTCATAAAAACAATCAATTGTTGTGAGATATTGATATGTGTCTCCAAACATATCTTCCTGAATTTTACAAGCATGACATCCTAATTGAACATAAAGAATTGAATTATTCCCAAGACATTGTGCGAATTCTTTTGTGACTTCTGAACTAGGTTTGTTCAGAATTAACAACGCTAAAACTACTATTGCTAATATCACTATGATTGTGATTATCAGGTTTGTGTTCTTTTTCATAGAAGAAATACAGAAAAATACTTTTTAAAGGTTTTTGAGAAACTATTTTATAGGGTGAATCCTTGCTGGCATAAGGGAAAATTTATAAACCCCCTCTTTTTTTGGTTAAAATGTCAAAAAATGATTTAGAGATTATTATTGGAGCAAAAAGCAGAGTGGCGCAGGGATATGTTAAATGTTAAATATCTTCTAAAGCAGGAAGCAGAGATGATTTTAGTCTCTCGGTCTGGAACAGAGAGGCTTTATGGAGAAAACCCAAGAATAAAAGAGCATATAACCCAGGATTTGACAGGCAAAAATTGGAAAACACTTGCCAAAAGTTTACAAGATGGACGAGTAGTCTATTTCCCTGCAACCCACCCATACGATTCTCTTTCTCTAGAAGAACACAATAAAATTAATGTTGAGCCTGTTGAAAAAATCTTAGATATAATTAGTGTTTATCATTTGCCTTTTGTCTACCTCTCTACAGATATGGTTTTTGGAGGCGAGAATAGAATGCGGAATGAAAAAGATTTTCCAAAAAAACCTTTTCTAGAAAACCCCTTTGGTTATTATAGTGCTTCAAAAAGAAAAGGCGAGGAATTAACATTATCCCATCACGATGGATTCGTTGTCAGGTTAGGAAATGTTTTAGGGATAAAAGAGGACTTTCTGACTTCTGTTGCAAAGAATTTAGGAGAAAATAAAGACTATTTTGCTTGGAGCAATGTTTCTAATAAATTTTCAATTATCGACGATGTTTCCTCTGTTTTAAATCTGTTAAGAGGCTATGATGGCTATCAACGAGTCTTTCATGTGGCTTCAGAAGGCCAGCCTATTTCAAGATACCATCTTGCTAGAGAATTCATTAAACTTTGCGAGGAAAAAGAAATTCTCCCAAAAAACACCTATACAAAAATCAGGCCATCTAAAGCGCCTCTTGAAGATGGGAGACCTAGTACTTTGGCTCTTGACACCAGGATAACCTCTAAAGCACTGGATTTTCATTTCAAAGATATTTTTTCATCTTTAAAAAGAAGAATGACTAATTCCAACTATCCTTTTTTGGAGAATCAGTAATTAAGAAGAGGGGAATAAACTATTTATGATTTTACCAGTATAAAAGCCAAACCCATATCCTAGGCCATAATTTATGAGATCCCATTTTGCATTAAACATATTTTCTTCATGTAATTCAACACCAGACCGGCTGGCATATGCTATTATTTGATATCCCATTCCAATTGGCAGCCCAAAAAATATCGATGGATGATTTAAAAGTTCTGGATTTTCAGTTATAAGTTTATTAAAACTTTTTTCTCCAGAACAGAATATGGCTCCTGTTCCCCCAACCATTCCCCCAATAATAAATGAAAGCGGTTTAAATCTAGAGGTAGTTATTGATAATGGAACTCCTAATTCTCTATCTACGTGTGATGTTTTTATTTTAATATCATTCATTTTAATTTAGAAATATTTTCATTTATAAACTTTTCTTAATAATCCCAAATTTCAACAATCTTTTCTATATCTTTACAATGGCATCTTAAAAACATAATCTTCTAAAAACTCTCGGATATATCTAATTGGATGTGCAATAAAAAAGCCTTTTGTGTCAGCAAAAATAGTTTCCCCAATCATAATCTCTCCAGGCCTTAATCGGGCTATTGAATATTTCTCATTTAAATTGTCTGGTTCTGCTTTATCACTTATTTCTTTTTTCATTTCAATTCTCTCTTTCTAATAATCCGGAAGCTCTTCAGAATATTTTCCAGGCTTTTCTACTTTGACTTCTTCATCTTCAAGGGTCTCTTGGTTTTCATCTTCTGACTTTGGTTTTGCCATCACATCGCTTAAAGAGATAGAATTAATCATTTCCCTGAATTTCAAGAAATGCTCTGCAGGGACTCTTGTTCCTGCCTTTGTGAATCCAGTATATCTATCAGAGGTTACAAATTCTCTGATAGTAATGCCTGTTTTTCCTCCAAAATCATCAATCCTTACCATAATGTCTGTTGTGCTGTTTTTCGGTATTTTTCCAATATCTTTTTCCATGAACATTTGTAGGAACCAGAATATATAAATATTGTTATGGTGTGTTGGCCGATTAGATGATATTCATAAAATCAAGTACTCATTGATAATGCCTGCTCATAAGCTCGCAGATTGGATAGAATAATTAATTAAAATCCCTTAATATTTAACCTTACAATTACTATCTTATTAATTGGTAGATTTATCAATAACTGATGTGTTAAGATATTGTCGCCTTGATTATCTTGACCACTTCTAAAGGTCTGTCATTAGAATCTGTCTGGATTTTTCCTATCTTATCAACAACATCCATCCCTTCAACAACTTCTCCAAAAGTAGGGTGTTTTGTATCAAGAAAATTATTATTCACCAGATTAATAAAAAACTGGGAACCGCCTGTGTTTGACCCGGCATTTGCCATAGAAATTGTCCCCCTATTGTTTTTATTCCCGCCCGAGTGTGTGAATTCATCCTTTATTGTATAGCCAGGCCCACCTGCTCCTGTTCCCGCAGGGTCTCCTCCCTGAATCATAAACCCGTCAATGACCCTGTGAAAAATCACTCCATCATAAAACCCCTGATTTACAAGCTTTTCAAAATTTCCAGTAGTGACTGGCATGTCACCATAAAGCTCAATCACTATATTTCCCATGCTTGTCTCAAGAAGGACTTTTTTGGCTTTATTTTCTTCAGTCGTTTTTCCTGCAAGATTTCCCTTTGATAAGTATCCGAATAACATTGCCAGACCCAATACTACAATCATTACTAAAATTGCACCTTTATTCATAGAAATATTTAATCAAGGAAGTTTATAAAATTAATTGTTGAAATATTTTGGAGCGTTTTAATTGAAAAGAAATCCCCACAGCTTGCTGTGGCTGGGTAAAAGCTATATA
>CAZFNY010000029.1:0-8818 GCA_964520275.1 Candidatus Woesearchaeota archaeon
GTTATTTGTGGGGAGATAAATTTTGGAGTGAAGGGTATTTTTGCAGAAGTATTGGTTCAACAACAACAGAAGCAGTTGAGTATTACATAAAACACAGCCAAGACAAACACTGGAAAGATTATGAAACTTATCAAGAAAGATTGAGTTAAAAATAGACGCCCCTGACTTTAGTCTGGGGGTAGTTCACAAATCTCTTAATTGCCACAGAAGACTTCTTGAAATTTCTATAAATTCTAGCCAAACTCTTGAAAGGCCCAAATGCTAGATTAATATAACCAAAAAACATGATAAATTCTCCAGGAGTTAATCTGCCGTCTCTCAAGAAGAAAATTGCTATTCCCAGGATAGCCACAAAACTGACACTGTAAATTGTGTCCTGCATAATTGAAAGTTTAGTCCATTTTGAAGAAGTCTTTTTTATAAGCTTGCCAACATGACAGCTGAAATTCTCTCACGAACTAAAGTAGGGAAGTTTTCTTTCAGCTGGCAAGCTTATAAAATTAAATTTCTTAGATTAATTATAAATTCTAGATTTTTAAAGAAGATTAAGCGGTTTTTCCCATTTCGAAACATTTTTTAAACATACTAAACTAAGATATTGTATAAATAAAGAGGAATTATTCAAATAAAGAGGAATCCATAGTTTATGGCAGAAATAAAAACAGTTGCAGAAATCATCAAGGACATAAGCCCGTATTATCACAAAAAAGGCGATTCAGAATCAGTGCATCGTCTAGTTTACGATTCTTCAACAGAAACCCTGGAGCCATTGTATTTTTTTCTCCTTGACCTTATGGAAGACTTCAAATTAAAGCCAGAAAAACTTATTGATAATTTTTCCTCTTCTCCTGGCTCAGGCCATTTTGCAGAGCTTGGCCAGAGGGCAACAATAATGCAGCAGCAGGGAGCAAAAATCCTTGCAGATGTCAATACTGTTATGAGAAGTGTCCTTAACATTATCTATGACCTTAAAGAATTCAAGATAAGGCTCCAGAGCTATGATGACTTGAAATCCAGGGATAAAAATCAGGTCCAGGCAGCACGGCTTTCTTTAAAACAGCTTTGGATGGACAAAGTAGATTATACTGCAAAGGGAAATTCCAGCATAAAAGCAATGGCTCTTGGCCAGGCCGGTTTTCAAACCCTTCTCGACGCTTTTTTAGCAGTAGATAATCTGAAAGAGATAAAAAATCTTGATTTGAATGACAGAGTCAAAAGGATTGTGACTTCAAGGCTGGAAGAATTCAATGCATGGATTGTGCAGTCTGAAAAAGAGCTGAGAAAAAGATATCAGCTGGAAAGAATTTATCTAAAAAGCCAGGTGAATAGCTTAAAACTCTATTCCAGATGGGCAAGGCCTTATTTGAGGGCAGCAGCACAGCTTGAATCAAAAGATCTGAAAAGAGACCCGCATATGGTCAATATATTCAACACTTTAATACTAGAGCTGTCGATTTTGGGGAAGACAAAATTAGAGATTAAAGACGCTGCTTTGGAAGGCGCACTTCCTTCAGAGTTTGCAAAAGAGCATTTTATAAACTCCATAAAAAGAGATTATTATTCTTGTGTCCTGATTGATTTCAGATTTCGGGGAATTCCTCAGAAAGTGATGCAGCAATCTCACTATGCATTTGGCGGACGAGCAGAAGTCACTTTCAGGGCTTATACTTTGAACAGCGATGAATTGGCAAAATTGGACCAGGAGCTTGAAAAGGCGGATTTGAATGATATTTTAGGATTAGTAGAAGGAGCAACAGAAGAAAGTTTGGGCCAGATGCAGGAAGAAATTGAGTTTTTTTTAAATGATAGTGATATGGAAAAAAAGAGACCTGGTGACACTTCAAATCCTTTTTTAGCGCTTATAGGATATTATGATAAGGAAGAAGCTCAAAAAGCTAAACCAAAGAAGAAAGAACAGAAAGAGATAATAGTAAACTCTGACAACTGGCTTGAAAAAGAGCACTTGAGAAAATTATCTGCATCAGTGGCAGAAGAGATATTATTCAAATTATTTGATGTATACAAAAAAGCCCATGGCATGGCAAGTTATACTTGAAGTCAAATAAGTTTAAATAATTAGTTTTATTAAATATAAAAAGAGGGTTAAATGAAAAAAATAAAATCTGCTAAAAAAAGAATGGCAAGGGCGCAGAGTTCAATATCTCTGTGGAATTCTTCTAAAAAGAAGATAATAAAAGGTCTTGGATTGCTTTTCTTTCTTGTTGGAGCAGTTTTAATCATCACCTCTTTTCTTGAAATTCCCTTGACAGGAAATGTTGTTTCTGAAAGGCTCATGTCTACATCTTCTTTGGCAGGGATTTTTCTTGAAATCATAGGGGTAGTTTTGATGGTTATTAAGATAGAAGAGTAAATTTATATATTTCTTATTCTTCTATGATTGATGGAAAAAAAGAAGTCAGAAAAGAAACACAAGAAAAATAAAGGACTTTCTGAAGATGAGATTGAAGAACTGAAAAAGAAAATAGAAAAGAAATTCAAAACACTCGAGACAAAAAAAGAGCCTGATTCTGAATTAGAAACAGCGTTGCGGAGAATTGAATCGCTTGAAGAGGAGGATTTCACAGAGTTGTTGGCTTCACAAAGGTTTGATGCGCCTGTGCTCAGGCAGATTGCCATTGCTCCTCAGATAGCTAATATCGGGCCTGGAATTGCTTCTGCTCCTGCTCCTGTTGGGGTCAGGGAAGATGACCCATTTAAATATGATATTGGGCCTGGTTCTCAGGAAGAAGACAAAAAATATATTTCAATCTCTGCAACAATGTCAGCGAGAACAGAGCAGATAAATTTCAATGAAATCGGCAGAGGGCCTGACAGATTTTTAGAGGAGAGGAATTTTTTTGTGCAGTCTCCAGAGGCAAAATCTTCAAATAATTGGGGAGTTGAAAGATATGACCTTCCTTCAAGAACAGACATTGAAGGCGCAGGAAGACAGGATACTTTGAAAAAAGAAGAAAGAAAATACGACCCAAAGCTGCCGAGATGAAAAAATAAGATAGAAAGGTTTAAATATGTACACTAATTATTGTGTGTATACTAAATATAATCTGCGTACAAAATGATAACTTTTACTATCTCAATACCTGAAGAGTTGAAGAAAAAAATAAATGAGTATCCAGAGATAAATTGGGCAGAATACTTGAAGAAAAGATTTGAATTAAGAATTAAAGAATTAAATAAATTTGAAGAGTTAAAAAATTCCGGCAAATTATACCATGGCTAGCTTAACATTGTCTGTATCTGATGATTTCAGGAATCAATTAAAGAAATTTCCCTGGGTTAATTGGAGTGAAATAGCCAGAGAAGAGACTATCAAGAAATTGATTTTTGAGAGCTATATGAAAACCGGAAGTGTGACTGATGAAGAATGGAAATTCTGCGAAAAAATAGATTGGCATCCTGTTGATGAGTTGCCTCTGAAAGAAGAGTTTAAAAAAGAAATGGAAAGAAGAAAAAAAGAAAAGTCTATAAAGTTAAAGTCTGTTTCTGAAATATTCAAGAATATTAAATAAAAGAAGCAAGATGTATACCTTAGAAATAAGACCTTCTTGTCAAAGGGACATAGAAAAATTGTGCAAGAAGAATCCTATTTTAAGAAATGCTTTAGAGAAGAAGATGAATGAGATTCTAAAAAACCCACAACATTATAAGCCATTAAGATATGACCTTGCAGGGGAGAGGCGGGTCCACATCATGAAAAATCTTGTATTAAAGTTTGAGATTCATGAAAATAAGGGAGTTGTTGAGTTTTTCTTTTTTGGACATCATGATGAGGCGTATAGAAGATGATAAACTTGTCGAAATCAATTATGCAGAAAACCCCCTAAGGACACTGTCAACTTAAAGTGATAGACTTCTTTCAATTTAAAATCATCTTAAAGATTGCTTTTATTTCTATGTAGACTTTGCACTCCTCACACCAGTTCGTCGTGGATTTATTAATTATTAATTGAAATCTGCGAACGAAAGTGAACAGCAATTTAGAAAATCACAAATTTGAGTTATGTTTAAATAAACTTGCCTAAAACCTTCTAAGATAAATATATAAATAAATATTAATTAGTAAGAACATGACAAAAAGAGGAACAGATTGGAGAGATGTAATCGGCTGGATTTTGCTCGGTTTAATGGCTCTTTTACTAATAGTCTCTTTTGTCAGGAGAAGTTAAATGAAGCTTATAGATATAATCCTGATAATTTTATTTCTGATTTCTGTAGGAGTAGTCATATGGTATTTGTTTGGAAATTCACCCATATTTGAAGAGGCGTTGATAGTATTAATGCTCAGCTCTATATTAGTTATTTATTCTAAACTAAGTAAAATTGAAGCCAGAACAGAATTATTCGGGAGAAGCTTTATAAATTTAGCAAACGATTTTAAATAGCATATCAAGCATAAAAAATAAAATGGCAAAAAGTGATTACACAATAGAGAACATTTATCAGAAAGGATATTCCTCATTCAAGCCTGTGGGAACAAACACTTATTTTAAGACAGGAAGTTTTGGGATAACTACTGATCCGAGGTCTGCAAATATTCTGCAGGAGGTTTCAACAAAATTATCTTCTGGTGCAAAGCATATAGAGATTGAAGCGATTTCTTCAGAAACTTTTGATTCTATCCCAAAACAGCAAATGGAGGAAGTAAGAAGATTATCAAAATTAACAGGAATAGATATTTCTATGCACGGCCCAGTAATTGACACAACAGGAATAACCCAACAAGGATTTTCAGAATTGAACAGAGAAGATGCAGAGAGAAGAATAACCCAGGTTCTTCAAAGAACCAAGGATTTGGCAAAAGACCAGCCAATAATTGTTAATTTCCACTCTGCAGAAGGAATTCCTGGCTCAGAATTTGTCTCTAAGAGAACAGAAGAAGGTGAAAGAAAGTATAAGAGGATGATTGCTGTTGACAGAGAAACTGGAAAATTAGCTCCTTTAGAGAAAGAAGAGAGATTTTATCCTGGAGGGAAAATAATTCCTGGAAAAGGAGAATTAAAAGGAGTACCAGAAAATCCTCAACAGCGTTTGCAAATAATGAACCATAGTGAGTGGGACAATGCTCTTTCCCAATTGTTTTTTAACAAAGAGAGAGCAGATGAGATTCTTGAAACAAATAAAATGAAATTTGAACCATTCTTGAAAGAGTTTAATGAAGGAAAAATAGATAGACGGACAATAACCCCTGAACAACAGAATGTGCTTAGAAAACTTGAAGATGCAAAGGTGTATATTGATGACTTACACAAGCAAGCAAATAGTTTATTCAGCAAGGCATATGAATATGGTTCTACAGAACAAAGAGAGGCTCTCTTGCAGATATCCCAACATTTTGGAGAAGAATTAAAAAAAGACAAAGATATTTTTGGACAATCAAGAGCAATACACGATCTTCTTTTGACTCTCAGAAATCCTGGATTGGCTCCAGAGATGCATGTTCCTATTGAGCAGTTTGCAGTTGAGCAGTCTTCTAAGACATACGGGAATGCGGCATTTGAAGCATACAAAAAGATGAAAGACAAGACTCCTACTCTTGTTATTGAAAATCCCCCTGCTGGTTTTGCATTGAGCACAGGAGAGGACTTAAAAAATCTGGTTGAAGCCTCGAGGAAGCAGTTTGTCAAAAAAGCTGTAGAGGAGAAGAAAATGGGTGAAAGTGAGGCTAAGAAAGTTGCTGCAAAAATAATCGGGGCAACTCTTGATGTCGGCCATATGAATATGCTGAGAAAATACGGCTACACAGAAGAGGAAATTGTAAAGGAGGCTGAAAGGATTGCGCCTTTGATAAAACATGTTCATCTTTCTGATAATTTTGGATTTGAGCACACAGAGCTTCCAATGGGCATGGGAAATGTTCCGATGAAAGACATTATGGAAAAGCTCGGAAAAAAAGGATTTGATGCTAAGAAAATTATAGAAGCTGGCCAGTGGTGGCAGCACTTTAAGACTTCTCCTCTTCAGCCAACACTTGAAGGACTGGGTTCTCCAATATATGCTAAAGGAGTTGCTCCTTATTGGAATCAGGTTCCTGGTTTTTATCAGGATTTTAGAGGAGGATATGGATTAATGTTGCCGCAGACTAATTATGAAATGTTTGGGGCTGGATTCAGCCAGCTTCCAACAGAATTAGGAGGCCAGAGGCCAGGAGCCCAAGGAAGCAGGATGAGTGGAAAACAGATGGAGTGAGATGAAAATAAGTTATGATAAAGAGGCCAGTGCAATGTATATTTATCTAAAAGAGATTAGTCCAGGAGAGGTTAATAAAACTCTTGAGTTAAATAATAATATTAATCTAGATTTAAACAAAAATGGAAGGATTATTGGAATAGAGATATTGGATAATTAATTACTCTTTTCCAGTAAATTGAAAACTTTTAAAAAGCACTTAAACATTATATAAACATAAAAGATGGTGAAAAAGAGAAACCCTAAACAAAAGAGAGTGGAGAAAGCTCCTGTGAAAAAGTCAGGAAAAAAACAAGATAATGCTCCTGATAAAAAGGATTACCCGAGTTTGCAGTTAAAAACAGAGCACGACATTGCAATGGATTTTGCTGTCAAGGTTTACAAGAAATTTGACAAAGCAATCAAATCGACTGTTCTTTTCGGTTCTGTGGTAAAGGGAGAGGCTGTCTCTGGTTCTGACATTGACATAATAATCATTCTGGATGATGTTGCAGTAAAATGGGACCAGGAGATGATTGCCTGGTACAGGGAAGAACTGGACAAATTATTGAGAAGAAATCCGTATCAGCAGAGCCTTCATATCAATACTGTCAAGCTTTCAACATGGTGGGAGGATTTAATTCGAGGAGACCCTACTGTCATCAATATATTAAGAAATGGAGAATCACTCCTTGACATGGGAGGATTTTTTGAACCATTGAAATATCTTTTATTAGAAGGAAAAATAAGGCCTTCTCCAGAGGCAATATACCTTTCGCTCCAAAGAGCTCCTTTGAATCTGGCGAGAAGCAGAGAGGCTGAATTAAATGCAATCGATGGCTTGTACTGGGCAATGGTTGACGCAGCGCACGCATCACTGATTGCAATAAATGTGCTTCCTCCATCCCCAGAACATTTGGCAATTGACCTAAAAGAGCATTTTGTGAATACTGGAAAACTGAAGATGAAATATGTCACATGGTACAGGGATTTACTTATGCTCCATAAAAAAATAGTCCATGGCCATGTAAAGGATGTCAAAGGGGTTGAGATAGACGAGTGGCAGGACAAATCACACAAGTTTGTAGAAGTCATGACAAAATTAGTTCAGGAAATTGTCGGGGCGTAGCTAGTTCTTTTAGTAAAAAATAGAAATAAAATTAAAAGTTAAAAATAAAAAATTATTTTGCTTCAGTTTTCTTGGGGTTGTATTTTTCTGCAATTGTGCTTCCTTGCTGATTTAAATCCATGTAAGGATTTGCAACAGAATAGACACTAGCTCTAGTGTAAATGTCGGTTAATGTCTTATACATATTTAAAACGTCTAGCTCTTTCTGGCTTAGCTTGGATGCATCTAATTGCCCTGTTTTAGGATCAAGTGCTTTAGATTCAATTGCTTTCTTAATCACTTCTCTATGAGTGATTCCAGCTAATTCTTTTGGAACGCTAAAGTCAAGTTTTGCCCCCATCTTTTTGCAGATTGCTTCAAGTTCACCTAAAGTAGTAATGTCTTGAGATTCTCTAAGCTGAGTTGTAATGCTATAAGAGACATCTGCGTTTGAAGGGATAGCAGGCTCTCCATAAACTCCAACAGAATTCATTTGCTGTGCTTTTTCATTGTGTCCATCCATCCTGCTTTTGTTAAATTCTTCTCCAGAGGTTATTTGTGCATAAGCAGTTTCTACTCCTGGCTTATACCATTCACCAACTAATGTTGGATTGGATTTACCAAAATTACTTCCATAAACTCCTTGATAAAACTTAGACTCCAGAGTCTTTTTAGCATTTGCTTTAGCTTCTTCTCTTAGTTGTTCTGGTGTTTTTTCTTTTTCAGCCATTTTTTGTTTGTTATTTTGACCTCCTTTCAGTTAATTTTCTAACTATAGGTTTTATCTATAATTTTCCCAAGAAATTGAAGTTTATAAATCTTTCTATTTGTACCTACTTGGTAGTTACATCACTTACTAACATACATTCCTTTGCTGGGTATTTGCAGCCAAAAAGCTTAAATATAACTAGATATTATTATTTATAATTAAGGATAATGAATTATAATAAAAATGGTGCAGAGCATTATAACAATTGGCGAGAGAGAAGACAGGGTTTTAAACATAGTGAAAGCTAAATTTGGGCTGAAGAACAAAAGTGAAGCAGTTGCTTTTATAACCAAAACTTATGAAGAGAGTTTTCTTGAGCCAGAATTAAGGCCAGAATATTTAGAAAAACTTCAGAAAATAAGAAAGGGAAAATATATTAAGTTTGATTCTATTGAAGATTTAAGAAAGGCTACTAGTTGAAAAGAGGTCAGATGTATAACTCAAAAGTAAGTGAACATCTTCAAGAGATAATGAGAAAATTGTCTAGAAAAGATAAATCTCTTTATGAGCAGTTTCTTAAAAAAATTGATGAAATCAAGAAATGTTATGATGTTGAACATTATAAGAATTTAAGGTATAATCTAAAAGATTCTAAACGAGCGCACATTGGTCATTTTGTCCTTGCTTTTCAATATGACAGAACAACAGACACAATAAACTTTGACGATTTTGATTATCAT
The DNA here is from genome assembly GCA_964520275.1 of Candidatus Woesearchaeota archaeon. Classification (GTDB taxonomy): domain Archaea; phylum Nanobdellota; class Nanobdellia; order Pacearchaeales; family GW2011-AR1; genus CAZFNY01. Next base: position 8,744 of record CAZFNY010000029.1, read on the forward strand.
GATGTGATTTATAAGAAAAGATAATGTGACATCCTCTGTCGGCTAAAGCCGACAGCGTCCTCAAAAAGCGTGGTG
>CAZFNY010000030.1:0-1441 GCA_964520275.1 Candidatus Woesearchaeota archaeon
GCCCCGACAAACACAGCCGTCTTTATGAGTAACTGCTTGAATCCTTTCTCCAGTTTCATGAATATATCTGAAATCCAGAGTTTTTAAAGATGATATTTTTGAAAACACAGTCCGAAAAAAAATGAATACAAGTAGTGTCCGAAAAGAGAAATTAGAGGTTTTTCTTTATCTTAATCATTAGTCTGACATACAAAAAGATAATTATCAAAGAAAGGATTACAAGGATTGTATAACCCCAATTAGATAGTCCCAACCAACAATTAGCTTCTTTTTCTTTACTTGTAGAGATGTTTTGATTTAAAGCTACTGCCTCATTGAATATCTTTTTATAAGAATCTAAATCATGATGCCTAAGAAGGTTGAGTAATTCTGCACAAGATAACGTACCAAGCTTGTAAAAACCATACCAAACAGTTTCTTGATCGTCCATTTCATTCTCATTGTCAAAGATAATAGATTCCCCAATAGATGTTGTACAAACTCCTGTAAGAGAATTATACTCCGAGTTAAATGCAGACAGTTTAAATCTGAAGGAATCTAATAGTTTTGTATTCATATCCAAACTATCTTTCAAAATCTTATTATCAAAATCAGAATTACAATTATCCGAGCGTTGTAAACAGATAGCAAGAAGGGCAACAACTGCAACCATTAATCCAATAGTAATATCTAAGAATTTTGGGTTATCTCCTTTTTTTATTAATCCAATTATCTTTTTTGATAATTTTATATGCTATTCCTCTTTCGGTTTTTTAATATCTTCGTAGCCATCCATTTTCATCTACCACTCCAATAGGAGTACTAAAATCAGCAGTAATTACTACATTTTTTATTGGGGTTTTATTTAAGCAATAATCTGTAAGATTAATCCAACTGTTTAATCCTGTTGTATTAGCTCTTTCAAATCTTAGATTAGAAGCATTTAAACTATAAAAAGTCATATCCTCTTGCCAAAATTTTGGGATATTTGTTGGATTTATTCTCTGAAGTGCTTTAGTAACTAAAGTAGTATTTGGCATTATTCCAACAGACCCAGTTATAGTGTTATTGCCTTCATTCTTGAGACCGAAATAAAAAAATAAGGATAACGAATTACACCCCGCAGAAAGATAAATATGGCTTAACCCAGAAGGATTATCTAAAAAAATTGATAAATCACTTTCATTAACCACATACTTAGTTAATTCATAAGTTGGTTCAGGAGAAGAATTATTTTTCCAATTTAAATAAAAGATGAGAGCAAAAATTAAAACAGCTATTACAAGGATTACTATAGTTATTCTTAGACAATTTTTCTTCATCTTATACTAAATAATATTTCTAGGAGGGGTTTGTTATCTTCTCCTCATTAAATAGTTATTAGATATTAATTACTTTTCGGACTGTGATATTTCCATCTTAAACCCAATTTTATCAATTTTCACATAGAACACATTTAGAA
>CAZFNY010000030.1:1541-8322 GCA_964520275.1 Candidatus Woesearchaeota archaeon
GATATTTCCATCTTAAACCCAATTTTATCAATTTTCACATAGAACACATTTAGAAGTATCATTAACCCTGTTTATTAAAATAGCATTTAACCCATTTTCTACCGCTTTAATCATCATTAACACATCTGGAGATTGATTAATTGATTTAATCTTCTTCTTGCTAGTTCTTATAAATTTCAAATATTCATCCGTGCAGGAACGAGATATAAACTTAACATTATTGAAATCTAAAGTAATTTCTTTTTCTTTTAATTTAGAGATCTCACTAAGAAAATCCTGCATAGTTGTTCTAGTAAATATCCTCTCGCCTAATTTATCAAAAATAGAAACTTTCCTTGTCTTTTCCATATTATTCTACATACTTTATTATATTTAAGCCTTTCTTTGGAGCACTAAATTGCATATATATCAAAGTGCCTTTTAATGCCTTTTTCATGAGTTCCTGGCTCTTTTCTTTGTTTTTTGGATTTAGAATGAGGGCACCTTTTTTTGATATAATATACATCTCTCCATTTAATCCTTCAAGAACAAGATTCTTAGAAGTTTTAAGGCCAAAACCTCTTCCTTGCTCCTCTTTAGTTGACACTCCTTCAATAGCTTTTTTAATTGCATCACAATCATCCGAGAATTTTAATCCTTTCTTTTCAAATAATGTAGGAATAGTTATTCCATTATCAAATATTCCCACATCTATATATTTTTTATCAGAATAATATTGAGTCATAATAGATGCTTGAGTAAATTGTGAATGTTGTTCTATATTATCAGACAATTCAGCGAGCAAGTAATTAATACTGAACCCAAAATTCTTGTCAATTTTGTCCTCTATGTGCCCAGATATCTTTAATACCTGTTCATTAACATTGTCTTTATTATTAAAATGATTAATAGGCAAAAACGTATTTCCTTCTGAACAACAACCTAATGGAAATCCTATCCTAACAAGATAGTCATGAACTCCTTTAGCTTTTGGAGGTGATATCTCAATATCCATTATTTTACAAGCCTCAATTATCTTATTGCTTAACAATAATGCAGAACATGGAAGAATCCATTCAACATCTGAAAAATCAAGATTTAATATTTCTCCATTTTTTAATTCTGCTTCATCTATCTTATTAATTATCTCTATACACTCCTGAATTTGTTTTAAAGGATCATCTGTATTTGAAATATTGCACTTGAGATTCATTTATTATTAAGATGAAATTAATTAATAAACTTTTCTTGTTAAAGATTATTAAGAATAATTCTTTTATTGTACTATAAATCTTACAGGTAAAGCCATGGTAACTTTAGGGACCATATGGTGGCCAAAATTCCCATTAATTCAGATCCATCTGTTCATTCCCCAAGACCTTTAGGGCCAAAACGTGCAAGTATTCTCCTAATCTCATCAATGGTCTGTTGCTGATGTTTTTTATCTGACATCCTCACAAATCTTATCAATAAATCAACCAGCTTTGATTCATCCATTACTTTCAGCTTAAATCCGTCTGTGATAAAATAAAATCTAAAATTCTTATATCTGATTTCTTTTATTACAATCCCCCCGGCCTGGCCCAGTGCTTTGCCTTTCTTGGGGTTTTCTCCTAAAGAAAGCATAAATCTGAATATTATCTTAGACTCTTCCTTGAACTTTTTTAGAATATCGTCTTTTAAATTTTCTGCAATGGTCACTTTGGCCATTTTTTATCTGCCTCTTTTATAGCCTCTTCAATAGGGATAAATCCTTCATCAGACATTAGAAAATTTTTTATCTGCTCTTTAACCGCTATAGAATAAATCCTTTTGATAATTTCATCATAGCTCTCCCCCTTGACACCAAAAGAGGCTATCTTATCTTTAGTTTCTTTGCTTAGTTGAATTGTTGTGATGTTCATTTTATTCTATAGAACCTATAGACACTATAGTTTATAAACATTTAGGTGTGAAATAAATGTTAAATCCAATAGCTTTTTTCTTGAATAAGAAGATCAAGCTTAAGATGTACTGCAATCCCTATTAAGACTAAAACTGTTGCTATAATGATCGCTATAAGACTCTTTTTTGATATTTTTTCTATCTCATAAAGAAAAAGAAAAATAGAAACAAAAACTAGGGCTATTATTAGCCAATTTGAGAGTGTATGTCCAAATACTGCAAGAGTATCAAACAAAGGATTTTTCATTATCTCACTAGGATTTAAAGAGCCCATTTTTATTCCCAAAAGACCAAAATCAACTAAATCAGGAAGAAGGTGGCCAATAGCAAAAGCCAGCCCATAAATAACCTTTGTTTTAGTCTTGCTTTTATAAAATGCAAAATAGATTATTAAAAATCCTATTACTCCAACACCTAAATGAGTTAATAACCCTGGCATAATTAACTTAGCTAGAAATATTATTTAAAGCTTATTGTAAGGCTCTGGTTTGGGAACCTTTCCAAAAGGTTCATTATTTTCTTCTGATTACAAAGAAAACACCAAGCGCTCCTAATATTGTCAGTGCACCAACAATAGTTCCAAACTCAGGAACAACAGGAGCATTAACATCAACCCTATAATTATCATTTTTTCCATCAAATCTAACCTTGTATTCTCCGCAGTCATCAAGATTTATAGTATATGCCTCAAAACAAAATTGTCCAGACTCTCCAACAGTATAAGAGCCATTAATTACTTTTGTGCTTGGATCACAAGAAGCCCCTCCACCAAGTCCCATGATATACCAGTTATAATTCCCAGGAGCAAAATTCTTTCCATCAATATAAACTTTTTCTCCTCTGGCATACTGATTGACATCTTGGGATAGATTCCCGCAGTCATTTCTTGTTGTCCAGATTGACCCAGAATTTCCTGCAGTATTAGTATTAGCAAGAACTAGGCTTAAGCATAATACAGACAAGATTATTATTACAAATAATTTTTTCATTTTATTTCCTTCTAATCATAAAGAATACGCCAATAGCTCCGAATAGTGTTATTGCCCCTACTATAAGCCCAAATTCAGGGACTAAAGCAATATTAACAACTCCAATATATAAATCTGGCATTATTGCATTATAATCATGGACCTCTCCTGTTCCACTGTTGCTTACACCATTTTTTTCAGCAACAACACTTACTATAGACCCCTCAGGGCAATAATATCCTAGAACTTCTTTGAAATTAACAGAATATGTTCCATCACTCAAACTTACTGTTGTTAATAATGTACTATTACAGGTTACATTAACATTTGCTCCATCAACTCCGTTTGCAGTCTCAAAGTTTGGAGAATCATATATTTTTCCGGCAATAACAGTTGTGATATCAGGGTCAGGATTAGTAACAACTGCACTAGCCACGCTTATTATAGAAATCGCTAGTAGAACTAACAACCCTGATATAATTAATTTACCCATTATTTTGGTAGATGTATTCCATTTAAAAGGATTGTTATGCTAAAAAATATATATCTACTTCCAGAATTTCATGTTGCTACTTCGAACAAGTTAATATTGGTGGGTTTCAGGTTTTCAAACATCAATTCTTCACAATCTTTAATTCCCTTAAATAAGTCCGCGCATTCTTCTTGAATTCCTTCTGGAACATTTTCCCAAAAAGTTCCCTGCTTGACTTCATCTGGCTTTCTATTATTACTTTATGCTGCTCAAATAATTGATTATCTTCAAGAAGCTTCTTAGCATAGATTACCACATAATCACTATCTGTTTTTGGATTAATCTTTTCTTCATACTCATATCCTCTTGTTATCTTAAAAACAAGTGATAGAACCTTATTAACTTTTCTTATTTAACAATAAAATATTGCTTTTGTAACCAACTTTAAGAATTAATAAATCATATCCTCAAGAACATTTGCGCATTTGAGATTTTTTATTTTCCATCCGCAAGCGCCCATCCATCACCTTCTCCTCCACCCCCACACGAACCACAATCAACAGAACAAGATGCACAATCTTCTCCATTATTGCAAATTCCATCCCCGCAATACATACAATTCCCGCAATCAGCAGAACAGGATGAACAGGTGTCTAATCCACTGCAACTCCCATCTCCACAGTTTGTTGTGATAGTTACGCTATACACACTGCTTTCAATACTGCACTCACCAAATCCAACTTTATAATATCCATCGCTACTTCCCTCCCAAGTAGAACCCCAGCTGTTTTTCATAATCCAGTAGCTTGTTCCAACACTTCCTGTATCAACATATCCAACCATGACAACAGCGTGATTTGTTCCAGAATCATCTGCGCATTTGTAAATATCTCCGTTAAAATATCCCCCAAAGCCAGAGCCTATACCCACAGATACAGCAAGAGGGCCTTGGTCAACAAGAGCCTGTTTTATTATTTCTCTACTGCTGGAAACAAGATTATAATCAGCAATCCTCTTTTTTCTGCTATCTCTTCAACCCCGCTAATCTCACTTACAGCCCCAATTTCAATATTATTCTCCACACAGACAGCGTACTCTCTGGAAAAAGGATTTTGTCCGTCAGTTTTCACAATAGTATCATAACCATTTTGCGCGCAATAAGAATGCTTAACCCCGCATTTTCCTTCAAAAAAATCCCAGGCATCACAATTTTCGCCTTGAACCAAACACACTCCTCTTTCTCCCTGTTCATCTTTTATAAGCTTGCCAACATGACAGCTGAAATTCTCTCACGAACTAAAGTAGGGAAGTTTTCTTTCAGCTGGCAAGCTTATAAAAATATTTGGCAATCAAGAGAATCAAAATAATAAACCCATCAATACCCCCACCACAAAACCAGTTTTCCATCTGCATCTCTTAAGAAAATTGTATCTCCTGTCTCTGTCCAGACATATTCTTTTCCTTTCCAGTATAAAACATCTTCGCTATCTTTTCCTGCCTCCACTTTAATACTGACTTCTTTATCTAAAACAAAATCCGGAAAAACAAAATTTTTTCTTCCTTCATCTTTTATTCTCCATCCAGATAAGTCGCATTTGAAAGAACATTTATTAAATAACACAATTTCCTGGCCGTTCACGTCTAATTTTTTTAATACAACACAGTCAGCACACTTATCTTCTGATTTCTTGCACAGATTTAGATTTTTTTCAATGCAATTTTCCCAGGCTTCTTTAAATGTGTTATAATACCTGTCTTTTCCAGAAGGAAAATAATAATTAGCCAGCCCATTCTCGACTAATTTTAAATTAATATTTTCTCCATCAAGAATAATATACCTAAGGCTTCTATTATACATGTCTTTGTTTGTTTTTCCAATTTCCAATTTCACAAATTTATTCAATGTCAGATTCTCCAGAAACAATTTAGCTTGTTCGTAAAATTCCTCTCCTTTTTCAGGCGTGTTGATTCCCAAAAGCCGGACACTCGAGCCATTGGCAATCAAAGTGTCTCCATCTACAACTCTTTCAACAATTCCGACCTCATAATTTACAAACAGGTTTTTCAATGTCTTGTCTAAAAAAGGATAATTTACCCCAAATAATATAAGGATTAAAAAGATTAAAAGCAGTTTATTTTTATCTCTTAATCTAATTTTTTTCATCTATTAATAAAGAGAATAGGTTATATTAACTTTATCCGTGTTCTTGGCAACATCATTTTTTTATTACAACAATGATTTTAAACAACCCCTTTTATTATTATCTATGGAAAACGCAATTCTTCTTGCAGACAAGAATTCTAGCGCCTGGAATTTTGCTGAAAAAATACAAAAATACATCTATGAAAAGAAAGAGACTTTTGTCCCGCTTCAAGAAGTCCAGATAACAATCTTTAGGAATGGAGAGATAGGGATTCATATACAAGAAAACGTGAGGGGCAAGGAGGTTTATTTTATCCACGATTCATCAAAAAATCCCCAGCAATGGTGGGTTGAACTATTGCTGATTAAAGACCTTCTTCTCAATTCTTCTGCTGCAAGTGTCAGCTTTATTCTTCCAAATATGCTTTACTCCAGGCAAGATAGAAAAGACATGCCCCATGTTCCAATCTCTGCAAGAGCTCTGGCTCGTTCAATCTCTCCAGGGATAAAAAGAATAATTACCATGGATTTGCATGCAGGCCAGCTCCAGGGATTTTATCCAGAAGAGGTTCCTGTAGACAATCTTTACAGTTTTCCAGAAGTGGTAAGATATCTAATGAAAAAGCATCTTGAAGATCTTAAAAATCTTGTTATTGTTTCTCCTGATGTTGGCTCTGCTGGAAGAACAAGAAGGTTTTTGAAATATCTTGATAAAGCCCAGGAAGAGTCAGCAATAAAACAAGACTATTCTTTTGCAATATTCAGCAAAGAAAGGCCTAAAGCAGGAGAAGTCGGTGGCATGCACCTGATAGGGGATGTTTCAGGAAAAAACGCCCTGATTGTGGATGACATTATTGATTCAGGAGCCACTCTTTGCAAGGCAGCAGAAGTGCTAAGGGCCAACGGCGCAAAAAAACTTTTCTGCTACGGCACTCACGGAATCTTCACAAAAGGAACACTAGAGCTAACCAATTGCTATGATGTTGTCATGACCTCTAACACCAATTATCAAAAGAACAACAATGTGGAAGTAGTTGATATGACTCCTTTGTTCGCTGAAGCCATCTATCGCGCCCAAGCCGGGCTTTCTATATCGAAATTGTTTGAATGAGATATCTCTCTAGGAAATCAAATCCCTAACCAATAAACAATTAATATTCCAGGATAACTGAAAGCATTAATTATAATAGAAGAGAGCAGGAGTTTTTTTCCTTTCCATTTTTCTTTAATTGAAAAGAAATCCCCACAGCTTGCTGTGGCTGGGTAAAAGCTATA
>CAZFNY010000031.1:0-8117 GCA_964520275.1 Candidatus Woesearchaeota archaeon
AACGCAAAGTTTTATTTTTTTATCTATTCAGATTTTTGTCTTTCCGGACAAAGCACTGGAAAGAAAGGATTTAAAAAGATAAATCAATCTTTAATAAAACTTAATATAAAGAAAATATTATATATCGGCTAGAAAGACAATTGCATGGATAATTTATACCTCTCAACACTAGAAAGTTGATTTGATGTAACAGAGAGCCATAGTTCTCAAGAAGCATTATATGGCCTGCAAAATGGATATAATGGGGTTGTCATTGGAAGTCTTAAAATCCCTCTGATTAAAGGTGAGAAAGGAGAGATAAGAAATGGAGTAAATTTGTCACGCAAATTGAAGATAGAGCGCAAAGATTTGCCTTTGATTATTTTGATGGATGAAGGCTATTCAAGTGAAATTAAAAAATTAGAAGAAAAACCAGATTGTGATTTAATGCTCAAAAAAAGTGCAATCAGCGGATTTAATTCTCTTAGATTGCTCAAAGAAGCCCAAAAAATTTTTAGATAAAATAATTTTTAAATTCTATATTATTCGGACAATAATCCTTAAAAAGCCATTATTATTAATGTTTTAATGTTAAATCCAAACATGACAAAAGCGGAGATAGAGATTGAACTTCAGAAAAAGGGCGATTATGTGAAAATTGATTATCTTACAAGGCTTCTTGAGGAAAAACAACTGCCAATTGACAGGAAAAAGTTTGTCTGGTTAAAATTAGCAGAGATATATGAACAGAAAGGCATGCTTATTGAAGCTGGGAAAATGTACAATAACATAGCTGTCAACTCTATTATTCTTAATGACAAAACCCAAAATCATATCAAAGAAGCAGAGATGTATGTGAAGGGAGGAGCTTTTGAGTATGTTGACGAAGCTGTCAGAAAAGCCTTGGCAGAAGCGCATGGTTCAGAGAGAGTCGATATCCAGAATAAAGTCAGGGACTTTTACAAAAAACAGGCAGAATTCTATGAAAAGCAGAAAAAAAGAAGCAATGCTATGAAAGTCTATGAAAAGCTCTTGCAGACAAATATCAGCAATGACGAAAAGCAAGAAATCAATGTCAAGCTTATGAGCCTGTATGAACAGCTCGGCAAGGTCAAAGAATATTTCAATTTGAAATCTGGAGTCTCAGAACAAAAGAAAAAAGATGAAAAGCCAAAGTCGGCGAGGAAAACTCTGGCTGACCTTGGGATTGAAAGGTATTAGGATTTTCTGGAAAACATTCCGCAACTTTTAAAAACATAAATAACTTAATTCTGCTATAAAAGATGGCGATTAAAATGGTTAAATCTTGCGTACTTGTCAAGGCAGTAAGCGTAGATGAAAATGATTCTGTAATTGAGGTTGCAAAAAAATTGCATCAGTTTCAGGAGCGAAGAATTATTGTCCTTAATGAAAGAAAATTCCCTGTTGGAGTAATCTCTATTGTAGATATAAACGACCGAGTGGTTGCTCGCGGCAAAGACCTTAAAAAAACAAAAGCAAAAGATATTATGAGTTATCCCATCAATTTGATAATAGATATAAACGAAACCTTAGAAGAAGTTGCTAAAAAAATGATTGCCAGAGATAATTATTATTGCCCAGTTGTAGATAAAGGTATTTTAAAGGGCTTGTTGACTTATGCAAATTTAATTAATTGTGCTAAAAATGAAAGACGTTAATCTGGAAGAGGCTGTCAGGTCAGACGCAAAGTTGTCCACTTCTCTTAATACTTTACAAGATTTGCAAAGCGGGTCTTCTGAAGAAGAGATAAGGAATTTTGCCCTGACCCATCCGTCGCTTAAAGAGTTTAAGAAAAATGGCAGGCTTCCTGAAGAATTCTATGATGCTATAAAAAGAAACAGCGAGTATGTTGCTTCTGACCCAAGATTCAGGAGAGCTCTTTCAAACGGAAGCATTTCTGACATTGAAGCCCACACTAGAGGAGATAATGTAAGGGCAAAGAATTTGATTTATGACAGCACTCCTGGAAGATTTTATCCGTATAAAGAAGCGCTGAAAGAAGGAGGAAAGGCTCTTTTAAAACTCAGCCCGTTTTTACTTGGGGGATATTTTCTTAACAAATCTCTGAGAAGCCCTATCTCCCATATTGCTTCTGGCACTGGTCTTTTAAAATATTTGATTCCGGGATTTGGCCCAATAAGTCTTGCAAAAGATGTGGCTAAAACAGGCCTTAAGTTAGGGCCATCTCTTCTCTGGAGCACCATAAAAGCTCCGTTGATGTATCTTGGAGGGATATATATATTATATAAAACAGTCAAGGGATTTTTAAAAAGCAGAAAAGAGAAAAAAGAAAGAGAGTTTGCATCAAGAGAGAGGCTGGAAGACCTGGCACTTCAATTAGGCGAGCGCCAGAGATACCTTGAAGATGATTTGATGAGGAATGGAGCTATGGCAGGAGCAACATAAAATGTCAACAAAAAAAATAGATTTTGCAACAATGAAAGGTTCGGCTGGAAAATTATCAAAAGCAGCTGGGAAAATTCTTCCAATCTTTTCAAAAGAGAGTGTAAGTGATTTTACCAATGAAATCTTAAGAGAAGATGAGGCAATCAGGACAGCTGTGATATCAAATCCAAGATACAGAGAATTGCTTGAAAAATATGTTGCTAAAAACTTCAAAAAATATAGGGGCGTCATGAAAGGGGCTAAAGTAGTGGACAGCTGGGACAGGGTAACTAGCGCTATGGGGCTTGTTGGAGATGCTGTAGGTCCTTTTTCTGGAGGATTAGGATATGCCTTTTCTGCATTAGAAGAAGTTGGGGAAATGATACCTAAAGGGATATATGCCCTTTATTATATCAAAAAAACTGGCGATAAAAAAGCAATCCCTTTATGGGCTGGAGCTGAAGCAGCTTCATTTATCCCGTATGTTGGTGATGCTATAGATATGACAAATATCTATGTTAATATGGCCAGAAAGATAACAAAAGAAAAAACAAAAGAAGATTTTAGAAGAATAATTAAGTCCTCTAAACTTGAAAGAATAGCTGCGTGACGGGAAACTTTTTCTGGAAACATGACTGCTCTGTCCGGAAAGGACTTTTTAACAAATAATTTGATTCTTTTAGAGCTTAAAAAAACAAATCAACCTTCAAAATATGCTAACTCCGAACAAAGCCAACATGACATGTATTGTTATTTTAAAGGGACTTATTTCTTACTTTAGGTTTTTAGAAAGTATTAAAAAGAAAAAGAAGCAAGATAAATTATGCGAACACTAATAATTCCTGCCGCTGGAAATGGAAACAGGACAAGTGAATTTTATTTTCCGAAGTGCCTTCTGGCAGTGAATCAGAGGCCGATTATCTTTCAGATAATAGAATCCTGGTCGAAATATGTTGATGAAGTTGTTATTGTAATTAATGAGAAAACAGGACTAATAATAAAAGAGTATATGGAGAAATACTATAAAAATAACAATATGAAAATTGTTTATTGCCTACAGAAAAAAATTTCAGGAACTTATTTTGCAATAAAAGAAGCAATGTTGGCTTCAAAAAATAAAAAATATATCTTAAACTGGTCCGACGTCTGTCTAGAAAAAAATATCAAGGATGATATTCTTATGGGAATTGATGAAAAAAATATTATCTTTACAACAGAGAAAAAATCTTGCAGATGGCAGTTTAAGGAAAACCGATTTATTAACCGCGGACCTTATATAATTGGGAGGGGAGGAATCTGGGGGGTTTTCATTTTGAATTCAATCTCTGAAGAGTTTTTCTCATTAAAGTCAGAAAAAGATGAAGAGACAGAAATACTTGAGAAATTGGACCCAAAGAGTTTTGTCGAGATTCAATACGAAGATTTTGTGGATGTCGGTGATGACGGAAAGTACACCCTTGATGTGAAAAAGGCGGACAATAAAACAAGAGCTTTTGGGTCTTCAAACAATATGTCTATTTATGATAATGTTATAATAAAAAATACCTCAGACAAAAAATTAAAGGACAGTGAAGAAAATTGGTATAAAAATTCCAATTTTGACTTCTCTCCTAAGGTCATATCATATTCCCCCTTGGTTTTAGAAAAAATTGATTCAATGACCCTCTCTGAGAGGATTGTCTTGGAAGGGAAGGGCTTTGAAAGCTTTGCTTTGAAAAGATTGTTTGAGATTCTTAAAAAAATTCACTTAAGCAAAAAACCAGTTAACGCAAATTTTGAATCTTCTTATGATCAGTACATAGGAAAAACAATTAAAAGGTTAGAAAAGACAAATTTTCTGTTTTCAGGATTCAATAAAAAAAAGATAGAGATTAATGGAAAACTGTATGAAAATCCTCTTGTTTTATTAAAAAAGTATGAGAAAGAATTCCTAGAAATTTTTGCAGACTCCTTTCTTTTTGTGCATGGAGACCTACAGACTTCAAACGCATTAATCACAAAAGACAATAAAATTTATGTTATAGATCCTCGAGGTTACTTTGGAGATACTCCTCTTTATGGAGACCCGATGTATGACTTTGCGAAATTGTATTATGGATTCTGTGGGATGTGGGACAAGTTTAGGGCAGGAGAATCAAAAGTTCTTTTCAATGGAGATTCTTTTTCAATTGAGCCTCTTTTGAGTAGGGAGATTCTTGATAGACGGAGAGACTTATTTTTTGAAGAGACTAAAAAAGTAAATTATGTTGAAATAACAGAAAAAAAGATTGATATACTTCATGCAATAATTTGGCTTTCTGTCACGGATTATATTGCAAATGATGTATTAAGCTCTCTTTGGGGGTATTTGAATGGCACAATCTTAATAAATGAAGTTTGCAAGAGGTATTTTAATGGAAAAATATGATTATTTAATATCAGATGTAGATGGAATTCTCACTGATGGGGGTCATTACTATAATCTGGATGGGAAGAAGTTTAAGAAATTTGGAAGTAATGATAAGGATGCAATAAAAAGGTTAGAGGAGCTCTTTGGTTTAAAGATAATATTTATCTCTTCCGATAAAATTGGATTTGATATTGTAAAAAAAAGAATTGCTGATGATTGGGGCAGAAAAGTGGAATGTCTTGGGGCAAAAGAAAGAATAGATTACATAAAAAATCTCCCTGGAAAGAAAATTTACGTTGGAGATGGAATTTATGATGCGGAGATTTTTAAGAAAGTGGATTTGTCTTTCTGTTTGGCAGACTCTACTCCCCAGGCAAAAAAGAGTGCCAGTTTTGTACTTGATACAGTTTCGGGAAAAAATGTCTTTTCTCACATACTTTTTCAGATGGAAGAATTAAAAAAGCAGGACGATAATCTAAAATTAGATAACTCCCAACGTTATGAAAAGGATTCAATCAAAAAATCTCTTTCTGACTTGGAAAATATAAGAAATTCTTTTTCTAATCTTGAAAAAAGTGGATTTAAAATTTCTGAATTTTGTGAAGAGGTTGCAAATTGTTATAATGGAAAAAATAAAGTTATTTTTTGTGGGGTGGGAAAGAATGCAACTCTTTCAGAGATGATCTGTGAATTTTTGCATCCTTTCAATGTTGTCTCAATAACCTTGGATCCCCATAGGGCAGTCCATGGGAACTTGGGACTTGTAGAAGAAGATGATATCCTGATAATATTAAGTAAAAGCGGGAACACAGCAGAATTAATCTATCTCTTAGAATGTCTTCAAAGAAAAATGGATCTGAAAAATAAATTTTTAATCACCTCAAATGAAAAAGCTCTTTTGAGAAAATTTAATTTCAAAAAAGAGTTGATTCTCCCTCCTGAAAAAGAAATAGCGCAGTTTTCCCACTCTCCACAAACGACAATCGTGTTATATACGGGAATCATGATGGTTCTAATAAATAGAATTGCTGAAAAAAAGAAAATAAGCGAGAGGGATTATCTTTTGAATCATCAGGCAGGGGAGATAGGAAAGTTATTCAAAAATGGATAAGTATTATTATTTTGGGGAATTTGGATTCTTGAATTTTGAAATTTTAGGCGGGCTTGAAAAATTCTTTGAGAAAAACCCGAAAAAGATAATTAGTATTCTTACTTTTAGTAATTACTCAAAATTGTTAAAATACCTCTTTCCAAAAAATATCAGAGTGATAAAATTAAAATTGGATTTTGACGAACATTTTAATAGGGGAAGACATAGTTCAATAGATCACAGTCTACTAGATTTTCTTAACAAGGATGGCTTTAAAGGAAATATTAAGGAATTAATCTCAGATATTCTGGGTAGAGGAGATATTCTTCCCGTAGAGAAAACAGAAGAGTTACCTCTCAATATAATTTATTTGAAGAAACCACTAACTTATGGCGAAATAGGTACTCATCCAAAATATATAAGTATCTTTCCAAGAGCAAGAGGAATTGACAATTATAGAAACCTGAAAAAAGAATACTGGAAATCTTTAATTAAATTTATTAGAAAATACAAAAATTATAAAATTGTTATTCATGGATCTGACAGCGAGTTTATTAAATTTGATGATGACAATTTGATATACCCAAAAGATATTCTTGAACAGATTTATTTTTTAAATAATTCGTTGGTGTGTTTATCCAGTGATTCTGGTTTTGTGCATTTTGCCTTGAACTGTAACTGTAATTGTTTAGTTTTTGGTAGGACATATTCAATATTTTACAAATTTAACCCCTTCAAGAATTTCCTAATCATTCTGGATAAAGGATATATAAAAAAGCATAATAAAATTGACAAGGTACTTAACCAATTAGAAAAAGGTTCTTACAAAAATTCACTTATTGATAATTTAAAAAATAATCTCTACTGGAGATGGAGAAGAATGCAAAAGTATTTCGGAATTTTTTTGAAAAACTATTTCCATAACTCGTATTCCCTCGTTAGAAGATTGATCTACTCTGTAAGGTGATTACTAGAATTATTCTTTACTTAACTTAATCAACTCCAACCATTTATTTTCACTCTTTAATTCTAATTGAGGAATAGCTAATTCATAAGGACATTTTTTGATTGACTGATGTTTCCTTATGAAATTGTAAAATATTTCATAACCTTTCATTATTGCTTCTGCACTTTCTACGCTTCCGTGAAATCCTCTAAATATCTTTGTTCTCTCTCTAATTGAATTATGCAATCTTTCAATCATGATATTAAAGCCCTCGCCTTTTGAAGCTGTAACTTTATTGTGCCTTATAGCATAACCTTGCTTTTTGTTGCTCCAACCAAAAGTTTTCTTGATAACATTTTCATAAGCAGTATAGCCGTCTGTTGTAATTGTTGTTATATAACCCTCTGTCTTATATTTTACTTTGTTCATTACCTCTCTAATCTCTTTTTGCCCTCTTGATTTGAAATATTTTGAGCCCACTATATAACGAGTTTTACAATCAACAGAATCAATAAACCATTCATTGCTAACTCCTTTATTTTTTGGATTTGTTCTTCTATGATATTCCATTTCATCAACTTGAATTTCTTTTCCCGAATTAATCTTTAATTTGTCTGTGAAATTAGAAATCATATCTGAATATTTTATAATCCATTTGTAAACAGATTTATGTGAGGAATTGTGAGGATAAAAAGCTTTGAAATGCTCTTGAACTTTTCTTGTTGAAACCCCTCTGTAAAACAAATCTAAAGCACAGGTTATTTTCTTTGGATGATTTCTCATTCTAAAAAATCCATCATCGATTACAAACCTATGAGAACAATCTTTACAAGAATACCTTTGTATATTACCTCTGTTTTCAGTTTTTCTAAAACCTCTCTTAATTATATTTTCAGAATTACAATTAGGGCACGATAATTTTTTATACTTCTTTTCGTTTTCTTTTATAGATTTCATTTGTTTGACGACGGGTGAAATCAGGGCTCTTCGGAGCCCTTTATTATTTACTTATTAGGTATACTTATTAGGTAATATAACTATATAAATCTTTCTGTTATTAGGTTAACCTAAACAGTAAACTTTATATATCTCAATTCTTTAGAATATTTATGGCGATACAAAAAGTGTTCGGAGATAAGGAAGTTTACAAGTGTGAGAAATGCGGACACACTTGGATGAAAAGAGGAGATGAAACTCCGCTCATCTGCCCAAAATGTAAAACTGCCAGATGGAACAAACCCCAGAAAAAGAAGAAATAAATTTTTTTAGTCATCTCAAGTCCCGCTTAGGTAACAATGAAAACATGA